>CAKTFF010000362.1 GCA_934553185.1 uncultured Devosia sp. | reverse complement strand
GCTTTGGTGGCTACCCCACCTTTCCGCCCTTCATCGCGGCGCATCTGCTGGGCATTCCCGGTATTCTGCATGAGCAGAATTCGGTGATGGGACGGGCCAATCGGGCATTGGCGCGGTTCGCCGATGTTTTGTCGATCAGCTACGCAGACACCAAACACGCAGAGGACTTCAGTGTGCGCAAGGTCGTGACGGGCAATCCCTTGCGGGATCGCGTGCGCGCCATTGTCGGGCATCCTTATCCGCCGCTCTCCCCAACCGGTCCGATCCGGATCGTGGTGACCGGCGGCAGCCAGGGCGCGCGTGTGCTGGCAGATGTGGTGCCCGCAGCCATCGCCTTGTTGCCCGACGCCCTGCGCAGCCGCCTCTCAATTGTGCAGCAGACAAGGCCCGAAGATATCGAGCGGGTCACCGAGAGCTATCGCCAGTCGCGCATCAATGTCGAGATTGCCAGCTTCATTAGCGATCTGCCCGAACAGATGGCTGCCGCGCACCTGGTGATTTCCCGGGCCGGGGCGACCACGCTGGCCGAGCTGACCGCTATCGGTCGGCCGTCCATGCTTATCCCCTTGCCGGGGGCGATCGATGCGGACCAAAAGAACAATGCTTTGGTGATCGAGAAGGCCGGGGCGGGCTGGATTGCCGAGCAAGCCACGCTGTCGCCGCAATCGTTAGGCACTCGCCTCACGACGCTGTTATCAGACCCATCAACCCTCCCTAAAGCTGCTGCGGCAGCCCTATCGCTGGGCCAGCCGCATGCCGTCGAGAAGCTGGCCGATGTGGCCGAAATGCTCTCCGGCAAGAACCTCGAAGTGGATCAACGCTCATGAAAATGCCGCGCAATATCGGCCCCGTCCACTTTATTGGCATCGGCGGCATCGGCATGAGCGGCATCGCCGAGATCCTCCATAACCAGGGCTATACGGTGCAGGGGTCGGATGCTTCGGCCAACCCCAATGTGCAGCGCCTGCAGGACATGGGCATCAAAGTCGCCATCGGGCAGAGCGGTGACAATCTGGGGCAGGCGGAAGTGGTGGTCGTGTCTTCGGCCATCAAGAAGGACAACCCCGAACTCGTCGCTGCTCGGGCCCGGGCGCTGCCCATCGTGCGCCGCGCCGAGATGCTGGCCGAGATCATGCGGTTCAAGACCGCCATCGCCATTGGCGGCACGCATGGCAAGACCACGACCACGACGCTGGTGGCGACGCTGCTCGATGCGGGCAATCTCGATCCGACCGTGATCAACGGCGGCATCATCAATGCCTATGGCACCAATGCGCGTCTTGGCGCGGGCGAATGGATGGTGGTCGAGGCCGATGAATCGGACGGTACCTTCATCAAGCTGCCGGCCGATGTTGCCATCGTCACCAATATCGATCCCGAACACCTCGACCATTATGGCGACTTCGAAGGGGTGCGGAAGGCGTTTCACCAGTTCGTGGAGAATGTGCCCTTCTACGGTTTTGCCGTGATGTGCCTCGACCATCCCGAAGTGCAGGCGGTGGTGGGCGAGATCAAGGACCGCCGCGTCATCACCTATGGGCAGAACCCGCAGGCGGATGTGCGGCTGATCGATCTCGAGAACCATGACGGCGTGCAGCATTTCTCCGTCGAGATCCGCGACCGCATCCGGCTGACCCAGTTGCGGATTGATGGGTTGGAACTGCCGATGCCGGGCGTGCACAATGCGCTGAACGCCACGGCGGCCATTGCCGTCGCCGATCAGTTGCGCATTCCGGCCGATGCGATCCGCAAGGGGCTCAAGGGCTTTACCGGCGTCAAGCGACGCTTCACCAAGACCGGGAGTGTCGGTGGGATCACGGTGATCGATGATTATGGTCACCATCCCGTGGAGATTGCCGCCGTGCTCCGGGCGGCGCGGCAGTCGGCCAAGCGTGATGTGATCGCTGTGGTGCAGCCGCATCGCTTTTCGCGGCTCAAGGACCTGTTCGACGACTTTTCCGCCTGCTTCAACGATGCCGATACGGTGATCATCGCCCCGGTCTATGCAGCCGGCGAAGCGCCGATCGCAGGGGTGAACCACGAAGAACTGGTTTCCCGCATCCGGGCTCGCGGCCACCGCGATGCCCGCATCATCGACCGTCCGGAAGCTCTGGCGCCGCTTCTGGCCAGCCGCGCTGCCGATGGCGATTATGTCGTATGCCTAGGCGCCGGCAACATCACGCAATGGGCGGCGGCCTTGCCGGGCGAGCTTGGCGCGCTGATCGGGGAAGAAGCGCTATGAGCTATCCCGATCTTCTTCCCCAGTTCGAGCCCTGGATTGGGCAGGTGCGCGGCCGGCTGATCCCCAACCAGCCTTTGAGCGAAGTCACATGGTTCCGCGTCGGCGGGCCGGCGCAGTTGTTCTTTACCCCGGCCGACGAGGAGGATCTGGCGTTCTTTCTCCGCAACCTGCCAGCGGACATCCGCATGACGGTGATTGGGCTGGGGTCGAACCTCCTGATCCGCGATGGCGGCATCGATGGGGTGGTGATCCGCCTGTCGGGCAAGGCGTTCGGGCAGGTCGAGGTTTTGGACGACCATCGTATCCGGGTCGGCACGTCGCTGCCGGACGTGAAGGTGGCAACGGCGGCGGCCGAGGCGGGCATCGATGGCCTGACCTTTTATCGCGGCATTCCCGGCGGCATCGGCGGCGCGCTTTATATGAATGCAGGCTGCTACGGCACCGAAACGCGCGACCGCATGGTGGAACTGCGGGCGGTAACGCGCCAGGGCGAGATCGTGACGCTCTCCAATGCCGACATGGGCTACCTGTATCGCAAGAGCAACGGCCCGCGCGGGGCTGTGTTCACCTCGGCGGTGTATCAAGGCTTTGCCGGGGACCGTGACGACATCCTTCAACGGATGCGCGAGATAACCGAGAAGCGCGAGAGCTCACAGCCGACCAAGGCCAAGACGGGCGGCTCGACCTTCAAGAACCCCGAAGGCCATTCGAGCTGGAAGCTGATCGACGCGGCCGGGGGCAGGGGGCTGAGCGTTGGTGGCGCGCAGATGAGCGAACTGCATGCCAATTTCCTTCTTAACGTCGACAATGCCTCGGCCTTTGATGTCGAGACGCTGGGTGAAACGGTGCGCAACAA
>CAKTFF010000361.1 GCA_934553185.1 uncultured Devosia sp. | reverse complement strand
CCAAACCTCCGCTTCAACACGGAGGCTGAATCATATTCCCAACGCCATGTGAATCCAGTTTATGGGTCTCAGCCCTAAGCGGGAACCGCACGTACATCATCACCACCAGCCGGATCACCTCTGGCGACGAGTTGAAGTAGCGAAAGGGGTTCTCGGCCTTGCTCATCTCGGCAGGCTAGCAAGCCCCTACCCTGCCCCGCCAGTTGCTTTGACAGCGCCCGCCACCGCCTTCGCGTTCGGCAAAGTGCACCCTCTTCCCGCCCCGGGCCTTGTGTGTGGAGGGACCTAGCACGAGAGCGAACAAGCAACGCTATGCTGCTCTGAGCTAAACCGAATCGGCGGCCCGTAACCTCCGGAGGCACGATCATGTCCAATCCGCGGCTCTCCCCACGGGAGGAACAATGTCTGCGCTTAGTGGCCGAACTCGCCACTTCCAAAGAGATCGCGGCCGCTCTCGATATCGAGCCTGGATCCGTGGACGTCTTCATCAAGCGGGCAATGAAGAAGCTGGGCGCCGCTGACCGGCGTACTGCGGCACGCATGCTTGCGGCTCAGAACGAGAGCAACCTTGTCCCGAAGGTTGGAACGCCCCACACGCCGGTACTCGGCACGACCACATCAACTCCGCCAGACACGATCCCAGCCGGGGGCGACCTCACAGCCCCTGTCGAGGTTCGTGAGGACCAAGCGGTGTACGGTGTCATGCCCACGCTGGGTAAGCCCGATGCACCGAGCCTCCTCCGGCCTCTTCTCGGGCGCAAGGGAGACGTCGATGAAGTACCGCCTCGACACCGCATAGCACTGATCCTGGGCTACGGTGTCGCGATGATCGTGGCCTTCAGCATACTCATCGTCGCCCTGTTGGTCGGTGCGGTTGTCTACGAGCAACTCTACCGGCCCTGATCCTCCCAGTTCGACACAAATGGCCCGGCGGTGATGCGTCGGGGATCGGAGACTCCTATGCCCAATAAACCGACCGGCTCCGAAGGACGCCGCGTTGCCATCAACATGCAGAAGGCGCTGAACGAGGCACATGAGACGCTCGACCATGCGATCACGCACAGCGCGGCGCTGCTTGCAACCGCGCTTATGTCGCGACGTGACGCCGGTTTACCGAGTGTCGCCGGACAGGCTGAAATCAGCGCCTTGGCTCGGGGCCTGACCCAAATGGTCGATACCCGCGGCAGCTACATCGATGTCCACGCCAGCATCGCCAGCATCGGCGTCCAGCAAGGGCTCATCACGCGATCGGAAGGCGATTTAGCCGATAAGCGGATCATTCAGGATGGCCCGCAATTGCACGTTGTTCCAGGTGGCGGCGCAACCAGCGCTTGACTTGCAAGCCGCCGCATGTCGTTCTTCAACCGTGCCCGTTTATTTGCTGCTGCTGATCACCTGCTGCGGCTATGCCATTTGGCGAGGTGGCGCACCGGAACGGATTGCGGCGGCTATTTTGATGGCAGGATCTGTGTTGACCGCGATGGTCAGCACGCCGGCAACCCGGGGCGCTGGCATCACCTGGCCAGTGTTCATCATCGATCTGACCGACCAACTTCTGCTTATGCTCTTGGCAGTGTACGCCAAGCGCTACTGGACGATTGTCGCGGCCGGCATTCACCTGCTTCCGATCGCTGTCCACGTTGCCCGCGGCCTCGTTCCGGCGATCCAGGCCCCCGTCTACGATCGTGCCGTCGTCGTGGCGAGCTACTTGATCCTGCTGTTGATCGCAGCGGGCACGCAACGGCATCGTTTGAGGCGCAGGCGGTTCGGCACAGACGTCTCCTGGTCGACCTTCTCAATGCGGCGAGCATCAGCCCCGCCGACGAAATCGCGCAGACCATTCTAGGGGAGTTCGCGACGTTGGGCGATGCTCTCCACGCTCATCCCGCTCGCCTCGATCGCTACGCCGGTGTCCAGCCATCCGCCTTGATCCAATCTTGTCGCGGTATGATCCAGGCCGCGCTCGAAGAAGACGTCCATGCTCGTGATCTGCTCACCGACACGGCAACAGCGACGAGATACCTCCGTGGCATGCTGGCTAACCAGCCGAACGAGGTGACGCTGGGACTTTTTCTCGACGCCCACAACTTCTTGATTCGCGGGCTGATCCTGAGCGAGGGATCCGTAGACCATGCGCCCCTCTACTTTCGCGAAGTCGCTCATCGCGCGCTTGAGCTTGGCGCCACGGGCATGATCCTGGCTCACAACCACCCGAGCGGCAGCTTGGTGCCGTCGGCAGCGGACATCCGCATCACGCATGAGCTGACCTCCGCCCTGCAACCACTCGGTGTCCGGCTGCACGACCACATCGTGGTGAGCCGCACTGGCGAGTTGAGTTTGCGGGCAGCTGGCCTTCTTTAAAGGCGACGGAGTCTACTTCCGGGAATAAAATTCTTGACTGGCAGGCTGATCAAGCAAGCTTAAGTCGGCGACCCTATCCGGCAGTCCCATCTCGCGACCCAAAAGATCAATGGCAAGCGAAAGATGCGGCAGCGCATTGACGGAGCCCATGGCAGCCAGCTGTGCCTCGGCTTCCTTCAACAGCAGCAACGTTGTCGCCATAGTGTCAGCGTCTGATTCCGCTTCGCTCATCGTTCGGGTATGGCGTGGTGAGGAAACGTTGCACAAGCCCCTCCAGGGTGGGTAGCCGTACTCGGGGCGGGCATGTGACAGGTTTGCCGAGGAGACAGGCGCTGAACGCAGCAAATTCCTTTTTGCTGACCTGCGCAACGGCTCCTGGGAAGTCGCTTTATCTCGGCGGAAACTCAAACTCGCCTGCCAGGTGCCGCGCGGCGTGCCCACTCAGGCCGCCCTGCAGAGCGGGATGCGCCTCCCCTCCATGGCCGCCGTCCTTCCGCCGGTCACAGCAGAGACCCATGTGTGGACGGCCCTCCGTTGGCAAGCTTGAACAGTTGCGTCGCATTGCTGGTTGGTGCGGCCATGTGTCCCCATCGCACCACCAGACCAGTGGATCAAACGCTCCATTCAAATTCTGCCCGTGACCCAATTTGCGCAGGATGATGAGAGGTGGCTCGGTTTGTCTGCACAGGCTCGCGGGGTCGTTAAGTGGATCGCCGCTGGTTGGTCATGCCGCTGCGA
>CAKTFF010000360.1 GCA_934553185.1 uncultured Devosia sp. | reverse complement strand
GTTTTCATGGCCCTACCCTGACCGACGCCCTTACAGATTTTTTGGTCCTGTTGCGCAGCGGACAAGGATTTTTGTGCAGAAGATGTGCAGGCGGTCTATCTTTCGCCTGGGCACCTCATGCCAATAACCGAACTGTCGACCTCATTCCGGCATCTCTGGTTTTTGATGCACTTCCAAATAGCGGTCCGTGCAACATCGGCTGATCCTCATTCAGGCGTGAGCCAGATGCAGGGTGTAACTCGGTTCAGCAAACCGTCGATTGAACCTACTTGTTCGGCAAACCCTTCAGACGCCGCGGCCAGCGATCCTTGACAAAGATCAAGCAGCGATCAGGCTCCTGGGAGCGAACTGGCACCGTAATGCGCCGAGGGTCACAAAACGGTCAAACCGGGCAGTCTTGGCCAAGAATATCAGGATGTTGGGAATAGCTTCGTCCGACCCTCGATGGCCATCACGTTCTCCCAACAAACCTCTCTCCACCCAAAGAGGCTTGTCCACCCAGTCTTTCAGGCGCCAGCATCAGTGTTCCGCCGATGACTAGTCCGGCACGGAACAGGAAGCTGCTCACAGCAAATGAAAAAGCCGCCATCAGGGAATGAACTCACGAGACTGTAATTATCCTTTGCGTGTTATACAACGTTGCTCCCCCTATCGGGGGTGAACTGGATTGTCACAAGCGAATCTGAGGGGCGATTGGACTATATTCTTCTAAGATACCTGCACGTGCTTGGAGCGATTATCATCCTAGGGACAGGTACCGGGATTGCTTTTTTTATGCTGATGGCGCACCGCACGCACGATGCCGCATTCGTGGCGCGAACCGCCGGGGTCGTCGTCACAGCCGATATGCTCTTTACCGCTACTGCGGTCATCGCACAGCCAGTTACCGGCTATTTCCTCTCTCGCGTAACGGGCGTCTCGCTTTGGGAGGGATGGCTCGGCCTTTCCCTTCTGCTTTTTGGTGTGGCAGGAGTTTTCTGGCTGCCAGTGGTTTGGATACAGACGCGCATGCGCGATCTTGCTCGGGAAGCGGTTCTTGCCGGAACCGGGCTTCCTCCTGCCTACCACCGCCTTTACCGCATTTGGTTTCTCTTCGGCTTCCCTGGCTTCGGTTCGGTCATGGCCATCCTGTGGCTCATGATTGCAAGGCCTTCGCTGTGACAAACGGAACCCGTTCGCCGGTGATCGCCGTCCTGGGTGCATCCGGCCTCCTCGGAGAAGCTATCTGCTCGTTCCTGTCGGCGCATGGACATGACGTCGTGCCGATAGCGAGACGCTTTACACCAGTTCAGGAAGCTATGTGGCGGGACATCGCCGTGCGCTTTTCCTTGGTAGAGGCAGACGGCTCGAGCCTTGCGGAGGCTCTTGCGGCCACAAAGGCGGATGTTTTCGTCAACTGCGTTGGCGCTCTTCAGGATACTCTGGGTTCATCCGCATCGGATGCGAACCGCGACTTCGTTGCACGGCTGACGTGTGCCATGAAGGGGCTGGAGCGTCCGGCGCTTCTCGTTCATGTCTCGATTCCCGGCCACCCTGACGACGACCTTACCGAATTCAGCCGCAGCAAGCGCGCTGCTGAGGGCGTGATCGCCCAGGCTGGGCAACCTTTCGTCATCCTGCGCCCCGGTTTCGTGCTTGCCGATGCGGCTTTTGGAGGGAGCGCGTTGATGCGCGCGCTTGCGGTTTGGCCGATTGACCTTCCGGACAACCTTGCCCGGCGCCCTTTTGCCGTGACCGACGTGCGCGACATCGGCCGCAGCGTCGCGTTCCTGGCGAAAGAGTGGGTGGCAGGCCGCCGGAACTGGTGCGCCACCTGGGACGTGATGGCGGAAGACGCGTCCACCGTTGGATCGGTCGTCAGTAGTCTCCGCGATCGCTTCGCCGGGCCGAAAAGGCGCATCACGGCACCGCGCTGGTCGCTCGCCATCGCAAGCCGCGCCGGCGACCTTGTTTCCAACCTAGGCTGGCGGCCGCCTGTCCGGACAACTGCTCTGGCAGAGATGACGCGCGGGGTACTTGGTGATCCAGGACCGTGGCGACAAGCAACAGGCATTGAGCCCCGGTCCGGGACGGCGATTATCGGCTCTTGTGCAGCAACGGTTCAAGAACGCTGGTTTGCACGTCTATATCTCCTGAAGGCTTTGGTCTTCGCCAGCCTTGCACTCTTCTGGATCGTATCCGGCACCATCGCGATCATGGTTTCCTTCGATGCCGCAACACGCATCCTGACCGAACACGGCTTCGGCCAAGGTCTTGCCAGGTCGGTCACAGTGGCAAGCAGCCTGATGGACATCGCCGTCGGTATGTTGATCGCCACGAGGCGAACCTGCCGCTTTGGCCTTCTCGCGGGCATTTCGGTCTCGCTATTCTACATGGTTTCGGCCGCGGTGGTAACGCCGGAGTTGTGGATTGAGCCACTCGGCGCCCTTGTGAAAACGGCACCTGCCATCGTCTTGATGACGGTCGGCCTGGCTGTGCTTGACGAGAGATGATGACGTCGAGCAGCCCTCAGAAATCAGCCGCCATCAATTAGCGACGTGAGGAGGGCTTGGTTGCCAACCTGCCCGCGGCGCAACCGTCGGGTTGCAGGACCTGGCGATACTCCGCAGGTGCGACAGATAGCAATTGCCGATCAACGATACGGTCTCTGTAGTGCTCCGGGGCAACCCAGCAACTGTCCCGCCGACCGAACATGCGATAGCGGTTTCTCGCCACGAGGCGATAGACCGGATCGCGCCGCAAGGTGGGCATGATGCGGAAGATTCGGGCGAGAGACCAGGGGAACCTCAGGCGTTCATAGATGCTGAGAACGGCATCACTGTCGCGGCGTTCAACATTTAACGGAAAACAAGTGGTTTTCGACATGCGCCACTGATTTGACCGGGATAGCCTTGTGACAGCTAAGCGCCCAAATTCAGTCATACGCCTTTGCGCGTGCAGTTGCTGAAAGCCGACGTTGCAAGATACTTGTCGGTATCATCAGGCAACCCTGAACGGCGTTTAGCTCTGTGGTGGAGTGATAATAGGTGCGCCTTAGCAATGCTCTCGTGTCAAGGGCCGTGACAAAAAAGTATCAGTTGTAACGCACAGCAGTGGTGGAG
>CAKTFF010000359.1 GCA_934553185.1 uncultured Devosia sp. | reverse complement strand
CACGATCAGCTTTCCGGTACCGCCCGTCGCGCCAAGCACGAGAACCTTTTTGGTGTTTGCAGAAATGCTCATGATACGTCCTCCGGTTTGGGATGCCGATCGGCGACCCTTGGGGTTGATGCAGATATCGTCGGATGTTCAGATTTAGAGTGCGGCAGCGACTTCGCTGGCGAAGTCTCGATAGGAGCGCAACGGACGCCCGAGCAACGAGACGAGGCGTTCGACATCGCCGGCCTCAGGCAACATGCCATCTGTCAGAAAGCGTTCGCTCATCAGACGCATGTCATAGGCCATCCAGCTAGGCATGAAGGTGCGCAGGTTCTGCTCGAAACTGGTGCTATCATCGCCGCCATAAGCGATCGGTCGACCAAGAGCGTCCGACCAGATGGCTGCAACATCGGTGCCGGTCAAAAGATCGGGTCCGGTCAGGTTGATGGTCTCGACAGGCAGAGCCTGGGCAGCGCTGTCGCGCCGGATCAGTTCGATGGCAGCGATTTCGCCGATGTCACGAGCGTCGATCATCGCCAAGCCCTTGCTGCCAATGGGCATGGGATAGACACCATAGTTGACGATGGTATCGCGCACCGTCAGGTCGTTGTTGATGAAATAGGCCGGGCGCAGGATGGTGGCTTCGAAGCCCATCTGCTGGACCATGCGCTCGACGCCGAACTTGCCTGCAAAGTGGGGTACGTTGACATAAACGTCAGCGTGGATGACCGAAAGATAAACCACCTTGTTGACGCCGGCGGCACGAGCGAGGTTCAGGGTGATCAGCGCCTGAGTGAATTCGTCGGGCGTCACCGCGTTGAGCAGGAACAGCGTCGAAACACCTTTGAAGGCGTTGCGCAGGCTCTCGACCTCAAGCATGTCGCCCTGAACGACCGAGACCCCTTCTGGAAAGGCCGCTTTGGATGGGTCGCGGACAAAGGCGCGAACATCGGCGCGGCGTCGGCTGAGGTGCTGGACAACGTTGCGGCCGACTGTGCCGCTGGCACCAATAACAAGAATGGTCACTTTGATTACCCTGGTTGCTTGAAAAGACACTTTGGAATTTAGTGATCCACAGCCCGGCCACTAGGCGCTATCTCTAGACTTTGTGTCTCACAGGTGGAACATATGGATCTTCTCGCTCTTGCCGATTTCAACCTCGTTGCTCGCCATGGTGGCTTCGGCAAAGCGGCTCGCGAGGCTGGAAGACCCAAAGCCACCTTGTCGCGCAGGGTCAGCGAGCTAGAGGCGAGCCTTCAATTGCGGCTGTTCGAGCGCGGCAGCCGGACTCTGAAATTAACGGAAGAAGGGCGCGCCCTGTTTGAGCGCACCGGCACTCTCTTGACTGACCTGGATGAGGCCGCAGCCGCTATCGCCTCGCGCGGTGAGAAGCCGCGAGGACGCCTACGCATCAGTGCGCCGCTATTGTTCTCGCAAACCGCCATGGGAAAGCTCGCAGCAGAATTTGCCATGAAGTACCCGGAGGTGCGGCTCGAGGTGACCACTGAGGATCGTACGGTCGACATGATCGAGGATGCCTATGACCTTGTCATACGGGTCAATCCCGCGCCCGATGAAAGCCTGGTGGGCAGGGTATTCCTGCGCGATAGGCTGGTTGTAGTCGCCAGCCCCATCCTCCAACGCCCCACCGACGAAACCGCAATCCCGGCGATCGCCCGGGACGGCAACGATCGCGCGACAGTCTGGAACCTGCGCTCGGCGACCGGCGTGGATCGACTTTCGGTTAACCCGATCCTGCATCTGGGATCGATGCCCATGGTGCGCGATGCAGCGCGAGCCGGCGTCGGGGTGGCGCGCCTGCCGATCTCGTTGGTTAGCAACGACCTGACCGCTGGGCGCCTGGTGCACTGGGGCGATGTCGATGTCCCGGAAATTACGCTATGGACACTCTACCCGTCGCGGCGCCTGTTGAGCGCGCGCGTCTCGGCCTTCCTTGAACACCTGCGGCAGGCATTCCCAAAAGGCACGCCCGACGAACTCGCTGCCTTCGTTGGCCAGTAAGCCGGATGCGCCAATGCAGCCACTGCAGGTTGTGCAGCGGCTGCATTGGCGGGATGGGCAATGTGTTAACTATGCGCGCGGCAGGAGGAACTCGCTGTGGAAGCGGGCTGCATTCGCCATCATGATCTCGCGACGTTCAGCCATCACTTCGGGAGTGGGTGGTGTCGGCGGGGTTGTGCGCGTGGGCAGCACTTCGCCCACAAGCTTGAAGAACTCCTCCTGGCCGGCGGGCAGGCAGATGCAAAGGAAGCGAGCCGGAGTGGCCGAGGCGACGCGGAAACCATGTGGTGCATTGGCCGGGATGTTGATCGTATGGCCCGGTCCGACGTGATGGACCTCGTCGCGAAAGGTGATCTCCAACTCCCCTTCGAGGATATAGAAAATCTCCTCGAAAGCATGGCGGTGTGGCGGGGGACCACCGGCGGGCACCAGCATGTCGATCATCGTATAGCGACCACCGGTCTGCTCGCCGGAAACGAGGATGGTGTAGGTGCCAGCACCGACACCGAGATGGGTCAGTCCGGCGCGGTCGGCATGGACGATGGTGGCTGTGCGGGTGAGGTCGTCGGCGGGAAGCGTGTTGTTCTGTGCGGCCGCTTGGTTGCTCATGTCGTTCTCCTTTTGGACATGAACAAACTAAGCCGTCGCACTCGTGAGCGGGAGACGATCAATTTGGACCCATCGTCTCATCAGTGGAACAATTCATCAGGACCCTACCCCAAGGAAGTGCTCCGGTGATGAACGCGACCTGCGCCCTTGGGACATCCCATCAACTGCTGGAAACGAGCGCAACCTGCGCCAAGGCACTTGCTGGTCCCCCCAGCGAAGCCATCGCGGCCTGCCAGGCAATCCGATCAAGGTCGAGTGCGGTGCGGAGCCACGCGAGGCTGAGCCGACGCGTTGCTTCCAAACGGTTGGGCGCCTCAACTTCGGTTTGCTTTCCATCCAGACCCGCAATGCCGCCCAGTCCATGACCAACGCCGTGCATGGTGATGAGCGCCTTCGCGTCCAAGCTACTGCGGAATGCATCTGCGTGCCCCGTTCGGTGAAGCGGGGTGGTCGTCAGCGCCACAGATCACCAGGCTCGGCGTCGT
>CAKTFF010000358.1 GCA_934553185.1 uncultured Devosia sp. | reverse complement strand
GGATTGGGGCGGGCTGGGGTTCGATGGGGTGCTCGCCGCCGGCGGAACGCTCGCCGAGCCGGCCCTGTCCGGTTCGGGCAGCCTGCGCGTTGAAAGCGGCCGAGCGCCTGCCTTGCTGCGGGTTTACGATTGGCTGGGCACGCCGGAAAGCTGGCAGACCTTTGTTTCGGGGCTGGCGCCGGCCAATCTGGGTATCGAGCTGGCCCAGGCCGTCGAGGGCAGGCAGTCCATGACCGTGCAAGGGTCGGCAGGCGACAGCGCGCTGACCTTGCGGGCAGAGCTTGGCGCTGGGCTTTCGGCAACCGAGGCGCCGCTGACAGTTGTTGCTTCTTTGGAGTCGGAAGATCTCGCCGCGCTTGGGCGCCAGATCGGGATCGGCGACGTGCCCCTGTTTTCCGGATCGGGCATGATGCTGGTTAGTGCCAATGCCGAAGGCGTGCCTGGCGGCGCATTCGAAAGCAGCATCACCGCCAGCCAGGGAGATGAAAGTGTCAGCTTTTCAGGCACTTTGACGCCTGCACAAGACGGGGAAATCGCTGGATCAGGCACTCTAGACGTCGCGATCGCGGACGCTACGGGACTGGCGTCCGCCGCTGGAGCGTCGGGGCTCAGCCTGCCGGATGCAAATGGCCGAGGGCAGTTGATGTTCGAGGGCGACCAACTGGTGCGGCTCACCGATTTTGACGGCACCTCCGGGCAGACGGCGTTCTCGGGTGATCTGTCGCTTTCCCGGACCGCAGGGAGTGCGGTGGTCGAAGGCGCGGTTGCCGTGGATGTTGTATCGGCGGAGGGGCTGGCGGCAGCGCTTCTGGGGCCGGCCGCGCTGGTCGCGAGCGATGATGTATGGCCGCAAGGTCCACTGGAGCTGGGCACGCAATCACGGGCGACGCGGGGTGCGGTAACGGTCACCGCGGGATCGTTGGTCGCTGGAGGCGCGGAGCGTCTTGGGCAGACGCGCTTCGAGCTGAACTGGGACGATGCGCGGCTGCGGCTTGCCCGCTTTGAGGCGGTTGCCGACCTTGGCACGCTGGCGCTCGATGTCGCGGTGTGCTGTTCGGGTCCGCTCGCGGACAAAACGGTGAGTGGACGCGTCAGTCTTACCGCAGTGCCTTTGGACGTGATCGCGCCTGCAGCGATTGCGGAAGAGCTCGATGGCTTGCTAGATGGGGGGGTGCAGTTCGAAGGAACTGGCGCGAGCCTAGCGGACATCATGGCGTCGCTCGCGGGCGAGGGCAATTTCACCATCACCGACTTTGCCGCCGAGCAGTTGTCGCCCGGTGTTTTTCCGCGCGTGGCCGAGATCGAGGATGTGCTCAATACGCCGGCCGAGGACATCAGCGCACTTATGGGCGTGGCCCTGAGCGAAGGACCGTTCACCGCGCCAAGCGCCGCAGGCGCCTTCACTATCGCCGGCGGTGTGTTGCGGTTGGCCAACCTGCTGGTTGACGGCGAGGGCGGCACGCTTACTGGCGGCCTCAACCTTGGTTTGCGTTCACTGGATCTCGCAGGCAGCTTTGCCCTGACCCCAAGCGGCTTTGAGGATCCAGAAGGGCTTGTGCGCACCGAAACGTCGCGGATCATCAATCGTCTTGGCGGCACGCTGGCCGAGCCCGAGATCACGCTTGACCTTGAGGAGATGGTGGCCGCCGTGCTGGTTCGGGCCAATGAGATCGAGTTGGATCGGCTCGAAGTGTTGCGCGCTGAAGACGCCGAACGTCAGCGGGCAGCGGCGGAAGAGCGTAACCGGCTGATCGAAGAGCAGCGGCAAAGGGCTGCTGCCGAGGCGGCTCGGATCGCTGCAGAAGAAGAAGCAGAGCGCCTGGCTGAGGAGGAACGGCTTGAGGCGGAAAGAGCCTTGCAGGAGCAAACGACGCCCGCGCCAGCAACGAGCCCGACAGCGCCTGAGAACGGTGGGCTGGACCTCACTCCCGTCATCCCGCCGCCCAATCAGCCTAGCGGCGCTGGCGTCAATCAGCCGATACCTTAGCCTTGTTTTGATACCAGCGGAGGACAGCGAGCCGCGTTGCCGATGACAGGTTCGGGGTGTCGCGGGTTTCGTCGATCGCGCGGACCAAAGCGGCCAACGTCTGGTTGTTGTCGGCCGCCATGGCCTCAAGGCCCGCCCAGAATTCGGGTTCAAGCGCGATGGAGGTGCGATGGCCAGCGATGGACAGGGAGCGCTTGTCCACCGACCAGATCAGGGCTTCTTGCGGAAAGCGTCGAGGCTCACGACCTTTTCGCCAGTCTCAGCTTCGGCGACTGGGGCTGCATCGCTGGCGGTCTGCACTGCGGCATCGGCCACGGCTTCCTGTGCCGCTGCGCCTGGCGCGGTGGCAGGGTCGAACTGCAGGCCGAACTGGACGGAAGGATCAAAGAAGCCCTTCACGGCGGAAAAGGGGATGACCAGGGTTTCAGGAATGCCGTCAAAGGACAGACCGACCTCGAAGCCGGTCTCGTTGACCTTGAGGTCCCAATACTGGTTCTGAATGACGATGGTCATTTCTTTGTCGTACTGCCCCAGCAGTTTTTCGCTGAGCCGGACGCCGGGCGCGCGCGTCACAAAGGAAATAAAGAAGTGGTGCTCGCCAGGCAGGCCGGTTCGGGCAACTTCACCCAGCACCTTGCGCACGACGCCGCGCAGGGCTTCCTGGGCGAGAATGTCGTAGCGCATATGGTCTTCGGCCATGGAAACTCTTTCGGCTCTGTGTTCGAATCCGGAACAGCCCATATCAGCCTTACGTTCCACTGAAATTCAAGAACAAAGGCGGCGGCGCTGCAATTGGTGATGAAGGTGCAGGCTTCTGTTGCCAGGTGCCTGCGGACCCCGCCTGTCACCCGGCTAGGGGTGGAGGACTTAATTTCCCAATGCTAGCACTGCTTACGCAGCGAGAGCGACTGGAGCCTTATGGTTGTCATTTGCAACTATAAGTTTCGGACCGATAACGGTGGTACCTCACCGAGCAAAAGCACACCTTTTACGCCCTCGTCGATCCTGTTTCGCCCCCATTGGCTGCCCTTCGCGAAGGGAAGATGGTGGAGGCGCCGGGTACTGCCCCCGGGTCCGAAAGGTTTATTACGATGACAGTTTATCGCCATAGCTCTTGCGAG
>CAKTFF010000357.1 GCA_934553185.1 uncultured Devosia sp. | reverse complement strand
TCGAACCTGAGGGAGACAGCGACGTCCCCTCCCGGCACCCTCCAGACACTGGTCGCTGCAGCGCCGCCGTATCCCGAAAGGTAGGGGTAATTATGGGGTAGGTTTGGCGGGTGGGGATAAGTCTGGAGCCCCCCACCAAACGCACATATTCACCGGCGCTTCCCTCGGGCCTGTTTCCGAGGGCCTCTCATCACTTGTGCCAGGAGAGGAGTGGCCCTCGGGTTGAGCCCGAGGGTAGCGACTGTGTGAAGAAGACATCGGGGATGACCGCCCAAACTCCTCGCCGCATCCGACCCAAACAAAAAAGCCGGACATTTCTGCCCGGCTATTAATTCATTCAGCGGCGTTGGGTGTGCCAGCGGTGAGAAAGGCGGGGAGCCCACCGACATCGCCTTCGCTCGCGGCGCCGGCCTCACCCTCTTCACCGGCGGCGGGACGGCGGCGACGCGGACGGCGCTCGCGCGGCTTGGCCGGCTTTTCCTCGGCGTCTGCTTGGACAGCGACTGGTTCCGGCGCGGGCGCAGGCGCCGCTTCGACGGGGGCTTCAACGGCAGCTGGCTGGGGCTGCTCGGGCTGCACCACGAACTGCTGCACTTCGCCTTCGGGGCGGAAGCGTTCGCGGCGCGGGCGTTCGCGGCGTTCGCCACGCTGCGGCCGATCGCCCTGCGGACGCTCGCCTTCGCCGCCTTCGGCACGCGGCGGACGCTGGTCCTGCTGGCGATTGCCCTCGCCGCCCTCGGCCTGCTCGTCGCCTTCACCCTGCGCATAGTGCGGCTGCTGCTGGGGCTGGGGCGAAGAAAAGCGGGAGTTCATCTCCGGCATGTCGTCGTCGAAGTCCTCGTCCCCTTCGGGCCGCTGGCCGTTCTGCGCCTGCTGGGCGCTCGAAACTATGCGGAAATAGTGCTCGGCGTGCTGGAGGTAATTTTCTGCCATCACCGAGTCGCCGCTCGACTGCGCATCGCGCGCGAGCTGGAGGTATTTTTCGGCAACATGGGAGGCATTGCCGCGCACTTTGACGTCGGGGCCATTGCTCTCGAAATTGCGCGACAGCGGATTGACGTGCTTGCGGCCGCCATTCCGGCTGCGCTGCCGGTTCTTGTTGTTCTGGTTATTGGGTCTCATCTGGTCGCTTTATCTAACTCAAGAAAGGTAAGCGTCACACTGTTGGCGGACCGGCGCGATGCCTGGTCTGGCCATTCCCGGCAGAAGCCTCCGGCTTCAAACATCGGGCTCTTTGGCTTCATGAAGACCTAGAACCGTCGAACGGCGCTTCACCTTCACCCCGCATCGTCCCTGCCTCGGCGGGAACCGCGCTGCCTCGGAGGCAGATCATGTTCGGGTGGCGTGTCGCCGTGGCGCTCATGCGGCGCCGTTGACAGCTAGGGGCAAACTACCGCGTTTAGCCCCCTTTGGCCAGCCCTAATTGCACAACATGGGGGCGGCTAAGGCGGTTACCCCCGGATCAGGCGGCCACCCACGACCCGATCGTGGGCGTTGAGGTCGCGGTGAATGACCACATCGCCAAGGCCGGCGTCGCGCAGCAGCGTGCTGACCGCCTCCCCCTGGTCGTATCCGATCTCAAGGAGCACAGCGCCACCGGACTTCAGCCACCGCGCGGCCTGTTCGGCAATAATCCGGTAAGGCGCCAGCCCGTCCGGCCCGCCATCCAGCGCCAGGCGCGGATCGAAATCTTTGACTTCGGGCTGAAGCGTGTCGACCACCGTCGAGGCAATATAGGGCGGGTTGGAAACGATGAGGTCGAAACACGTATCGTCAGTAGACCTCATGGTGAGCTTGTCGAACCACGAGGTCGTGGCAGCATCATCCACACGCCCACATGGTTCGACAGGCTCACCATGAGGGCTACTGGGCGAGAGCGCATCGAACCAGGAGCCTTGCCCAAACTCTATCCGCGCACTGACCCCGTGCCGCTCCGCATTGGTCGCTGCCGCTTCGAGCGCCTTGGCACTGAGGTCCACTGCCACTGCCCTGGCATCGGGGCGGTTGGCGAGGATCGCGATAGGAATGCAGCCGGTGCCGGTACCCAGATCCAGCAGCCGCCCACCACGGGGCAGCGCCGCAAGGGCAAGGTCCACCAGCAGCTCCGTTTCGGGCCGCGGTTCAAGCGTGGCCTCATTGAGCGTGAAAGGGAGACCGTAAAATTCGCGCTGCCCGATGATGCGGGCGACCGACTCGCCCCCCATGCGCCGCTCGAGCAACGCCGCAACTGCCCTCACCCCCGCCGCGCTGACGGCTTCGTTCTCGCGAATGGCCAGGTCCAGCGTGGTCAGCCCCAAGGCGTGGCCGGTCAGCAGCTTGCTGTCGAGCGCCGGATTAACGAAACCCAAAGGCGCCAGCGTGTCGCGCCACTGACGCCATAGGGCGCCGATAGTCGGCGTGGGGCTCAGTTGGCGGTTTCCATCGCGGCCAGCTGCTCGGCCTGCGAGGTGGTGATCAGCGCCTCGATCAACTCGTCCAGCGCTTCGCCGGTGATCACCTTATCCAGCTTGTAGAGCGTGAGGTTGATGCGGTGGTCGGTCACGCGGCCTTGCGGGAAATTATAAGTGCGGATGCGCTCGGAGCGATCGCCCGACCCCACCTGCCCCTTCCGTTCGGCCGAGCGGGCGGAGTCGCGTTCTTCACGCTGCATCTCATAAAGCCGCGAACGCAGCACGATCATGGCCTGGGCCCGGTTCTGGTGTTGCGACTTCATCGCCGAGGTTACCACGAGGCCGGTGGGCAGATGGGTGATGCGCACCGCTGAATCGGTGGTGTTGACGTGCTGCCCGCCGGCGCCCGAGGCGCGCATCGTGTCGATGCGGATATCTTCGTTGCGGATCTCGATGTCGATGTCTTCCACTTCGGGCAGCACGGCGACGGTGGCGGCCGAGGTATGGATGCGCCCCGAGCCTTCGGTTGCCGGTACGCGCTGCACCCGGTGGACGCCGCTCTCGAACTTCATGCGCGCATAAACGCCCTTGCCCGACACATTGGCGATGATTTCCTTGAAGCCCCCCATTTCGCCGGGGCTTTCTTCCATCACCGTAACCTTCCAGCCATGACTCTGCGCATAACGCTCATACATGCGGAACAGGTCGCCCGCGAACAGGGC
>CAKTFF010000356.1 GCA_934553185.1 uncultured Devosia sp. | reverse complement strand
AGATCGGCCTGTGCCATGGTGGCTGTTTCGTAGATGTCGATGACCACGATCTTGGCGCCGCGTTCCTTGCGGGCGCGCATGGCATGGGTCATGACATTGACCTGCGTATGCACCGCATTGGTCCCCCAGATGACAACGCAGTCGCTTTCGCTCATCTGCTCTGGGTTGACGCCGCCCAGCATGCCTGTGCCGGCAATATAGCCGGGCCAGGACGTGCCGGTGCATATGGTGTCGTATTGGCGCGAATAGCCTTTGGCGGCGCGGAGGCGATCAATGCCGTCGCGGTGCACATGGCCCATCGTTCCGGCATAGTAATAGGGCCAGATGCTTTCAGCGCCGTGTTCGGCTTCGATCTCGGTAAAACGCCGGGCGATTTCATCCAGCGCCTCGTCCCAGGAAATTGGCGCCCATTGCCCGCTGCCCTTGGGTCCAACCCGGCGCAAGGGGTGCAGGAGGCGCTCTGGGTGGTGGACGCGTTCGCTGTAGCGCGAAACCTTTTCGCAGATCACGCCGGCCGTATAGGGGTCGTCCTTGGCGCCGCGCACCCGCCCGATCGTGCGCTCATCGAGGATCTCGACGTCGAGCGCGCAGGCCGACGGGCAATCATGGGGGCAAACGGTGCGGGCAGTGCGCAGGACGACGGGCTTGTTCATGGCAGGAGGGTAGCCGAGGGCCGCTTTTCGCTCAACCCAATTGGACGCTTGGCGGGCATTCGCCACGCGATGGTGTGTCTGGCCGCGCGGGCGTTAACGGCATTCGCATACTGTCGATGGTAAACACTTTATTAACGTGCAACAGTGTTCCCCGTCGTGTTTGGGGGAATAAACTATGACGCCGCTCAATGTTCAACTCTCGCGCGCAGTGAAAACCAGCGCCTATTATGACCTAGCGACTTGCCTTCCTTTGGCTTTACCGGGACTTGCCGGCCTTTACCTTTCAGTGCTTGACCAACTCAATGGCGCCGTGGGCCTGGGCGGCCAGGTGGGCACGCTGTCGCCACTCGCCATGATGTTCATCAATTTTCTTGGCTCGCTGCTTTCGATCTGGGCCGTACTGCGTCTCATCAATCCAAGCTGGGCCAATGGGCTGACCGATGTGGCAGTGCGGACCTTCTTTTCCATCGCCATGCTGAACGCCATTTTCAATGGCGTGCCGGGGCTGATCGGCGTCTTATGGGTGTGCGAACTGACGCTGCTGCTGGTGCAGGCCTATCTGGTGCATCGCGTCTGGCGGGCTGAACACGCCGCAGTGGTCCGCCCCGCCCCGCTTCCGTCGTTCCACGCAGCGGCGCCCGCAGAATAAGCGATCAGCTAGGACAGATCAGGCCAGTGGCGTGATCTGCCCCACGGTGCCGGTTTGGGCATTGCGGCGGGCGCGGTTGGTGGCGTGCACGGCCAGCTGTGCAGCGCCGGAATGGAACTGGGAAAACGTCAGGCGCTGATTGTTGTGCGTGGAGATGGTGACGCCGCGCCAGTTGGGACGGACGGCCCGAACGTCTGACCAGGCGAAACGCGTCTCTCTGCCCCAGGCGCTGCGGTGTTCCAGCAGTGTGTTGTTCCAGCGCACCTGGCTGAACAGGCCGCCCAGGCCAATGCCGAAGGCGCCCGCCCCGAGCAGGAGCGAGGCAAGGAAGGTGGCGACCAACTGGGTCGGATCAACAATGCGCGTGCCGCCGATGACGATCACCGCGCTCATCAGCACGACCGACAGGGCCGCCGCACCATAGCAGGCGAAATACTCCACCATCGAAGGGCGCAGTTCGGACCAGCCATCGACGCTGATCGCTTCTTCGCTTTGCAGCAGGCGAAGCGCCAGAAAGGCGGCATAGCCGAAGGCAACGACGCCGGCGGCACGGGCCAGCGGCAGACCCGAGGTGGCGGGAATATATTTGAGGACGATCAGCACAACGACCATCATGAGTGGCACAGCCACTTCCTGCCAGCGCAAGGGCACTCTAGCTCTCTCCAAGACCTGTGTGGCAGGCGACGTTGACCGTCATCCCGTTGCGCCGGAATCTAGCAAGGATGCGGTTAATGGCTATCAACAAACATGAGAGAAGTTGAACTTGCGTGGAACCCTGACTTTTTTGCAACAGGTCTGCGCCGGCCGCTGGCGCGGACCTGAGCTCGGCAGACGCCCTCAGCTGAACAGTTTCAACCCGGCAATTCCCGCGATAATGAGCCCGATGCTGACGAGGCGGGCAACGGTCACCGGATCGCCGAAGAGGTACATGCCCAATACGGCCGTCCCAACCGTGCCGATGCCGGTCCACACGGCATACCCGGTGCCAACCGGAAGGTCGCGCAGGGCAATGCCCAGCAAGACCACGCTGATGATCATTGCCCCGACAGTCAGTGCAGTGGGCACGAGGCGGGTGAAACCGTCGGTGTATTTGAGGCCAATAGCCCAGCCCATTTCAAACAGGCCGGCAATAACGAGATAGACCCACGCCATGGGATCGCTCCATAGTTTGGCGGGTCGTCCCGGCCGATGAGGGGAAAGCGCCAGGTCGTCCCGGCGTGCCGATAAGATAGAGCGAAATGCGCCGAAGGTGAAGGGGCCCGTGGGACCATCAGCCGCACCCCCACTGCAGAGCGAAACCGCATGGCGGGTTTTTCCGTAGTTGCTCGCCAAAAGTGGACGAGTTTTATCTGTTGGCTGTTTTCTTTCGTTTTCGACCGGATGATGCCGGATTGCATATTGTTGCGCTGCGCATCTTCTGCCTTCCTGAAGGGCTCGCCTGCGTCGTGAGCTGGCCCTTACCCGAGCCGGGTATGCGCGTGTTTTCGCCGACCGGATCGCAGCCCGAGAGCGTGCTCGACGCCCTTCCCTATGCGCAGTTTCTCAGCGAGCATCTTGGCGCGCTGCGCATCACAGTGGAGATGGACGACCATGTCGAGTGGCAGCCCGCCTGGGGCGAGCTGCGCGATTGGCGCGATTAGCCGCGGGACGGCGCGCCGACTGCGGCTGACGAGCCGTGTTCCTCTGCCGCCAGTTCGGCTTCGGGTTCCTTGCGCAGGGTGTTGGCCAGCGGCAGTTCACGCAACAGCAGGGACAGGCCGAAGGCCAGCACCGCAGCACCAGCGGCGGTCAGAAACACCGGGTGGAGCGCGGCGG
>CAKTFF010000355.1 GCA_934553185.1 uncultured Devosia sp. | reverse complement strand
GCCGGAAACTTTCTTTCGGCCAGAATATTGAGCACTTCACGGCCCACATTGCCCGTGGCCCCAACAACAGCGACGCGATAACCCATTTGGAAGTCCTTGCCCGTTTTCCGCCCCCGCGCGATCCCGAGACCGCGGCCTGTGGTTTTCGGCCTCTCCCCGTCGGGGAGTGTGACCCGGGGAAAAGCGTCAGGCGGTTTTGGTGGTTTTGCGGATGTGGCCAGTCATGCCACCGGCCGAAGCCCGGGTGGAAACGAGGTCTGCGATCAAAAAGTCGCTGCGCATCGGTTGACTGCTTTGTGCCTAAGCCGACGCTCTCATACGCCCTATAGGCAAAGAGTCAATGAATTTGCCGTCACCATGGCGCGAAGATCGCCAATCAGCGCCTCGGCTATGCTAGAAGCGCCAGGCTGGCCCGAGTGGCTTTTGGAGCGGTTTGATGCGTCGTGTGGCTTTTCTTGGGTCTGTGTTATCGGCAGCGCTGCTGAGCGGCAGCGCCCTGGCGCAAGACAATGCGGTGTTTTTCTCCCCCGAGCTCGATGCACAATTGAGCCAGCCCACAGGCTTTGACGGGCTTTATGCCGGCGTGCTGCTGGGCCCTATCTCCGCGCGTAAGAACAACTTCAACACACAGGGCGCCGAGATCCGCCCCGAACTGGGCGCCGTGCTGGGCTGGAACCAGCCCGTTGCCGAAGGCGTCGTCGTGGGTGGCGAGGTGCAGGCGACGATCGCCACCGATCTCGAGACCAGCTACCTGCGCCTCATGGCTCTGGCGCGCCTGGGCTTTGCCGCGGGCGACAATACGCTGATCTATCTTCTTGGCGGCGCCGGTCGTTTGGGCGAAGGCTGGGCTGTTGAAGGGGGCATCGGTGCCGAGGTTGCCGTGTCTCCCAACATGGCGCTGCGCCTTGAAGCCGCTGGCATCGGTCAGCTCGGCACGGTGCCAAGCGGCAACGATGTTCCCGCGGTGTCGGCCCTGCGTATTACCGGTGGCGCGGTGTGGCAGCTCGATGGCCCACCCTTGGCGACAAGCTTCAACAGCGGTCCGGTGACCGACTTTGCCGGCGCCTATGCCGGGCTCAACATCGGCTCGCTGGCCGATCCCAGCTACAATTTTTTCGAGAATTATGGCTTTGGCTGGCACCTCAGCCGTTTCGAGATGGGCGGGTTTGCCGGTTACACCCATGCCCTCAACGACCATATCCGCGTCGGCGCGGAGGCGCAGCTCGGGGTCAATTACGACACGTCCGGCGATGCGGGGCTCGACCTTCTGGCGCTCGGCAAGGTCGGCGTCGTCCCCACGCCCGGCGTTCTCGTTTATGCCACGGGCGGCCTTGGCTCGGTGGAAGGCAAAAGCGCCTATGCCTATGGCGCGGGCGCCGAATATGCCCTTTGGGGCGATGCGAGCCTGCGCGCCGAAGCGCTGGTTCTGGGCCGCCTCGATGGGGAACCAGGCCTCAGCCGCACCACCGACTTCCCCACGAGCAAGGTCACGCTTGGCGCGGTGTGGCACTTCAACTAGATCACAGCTTGACGCCGACCTTTCAGTAACCCTCATCCTGAGCTTGTCGAAGGACGAGGGTGTGCCCACATCGTGCCACGCCCTCGTGGTTCGTTTAGGCTCACCATGAGGGCTATTTTAACATCAAGCTAGAAGTGCCCTCATGGTGAGGTGCGAGCCCCACGCGAGCCTCGAACCACGAGGGCGTGCCCCATATTGAAAGACCGCCATGCCGCATTATGATGTCGTGATCCTAGGCGCCGGTGCTGCGGGCATGATGGCGGCCATCGAGGCAGGGCGTCGCGGCCGCTCGGTGCTTGTGGTCGACCACGCCAAATATGCCGGCGAAAAAATCCGCATTTCCGGCGGCGGCCGCTGCAACTTCACCAATGTGCATGCCACGGTGGACAAGGGGCGCGATCGCTTCCTGAGCCAGAATCCGCGCTTTGCCCTTTCCGCGCTCAGCCGCTACACGCCCGATATGTTCATCGCAAAAGTGCGCGAACACGGCATCGCCTTTCACGAGAAAACCCTGGGGCAGCTGTTTTGCGACGGCCCGGCCACGCAGATCAACACCATGCTCCTGGTCGAAATGCGCAAGGCCGGCGTGCAGCTGGTGCTTGAAACAGCCATCGAGCGGGTCGAGCAGGATATCACCGGTTTTGCCGTTCAGCTGTCGACCACCGCCGTCACCGCCACCAGCCTTGTGGTCGCTACCGGCGGCAAGTCCATTCCCAAAATGGGTGCGACGGGCCTTGGCTACCAGTTGGCGACCCAGTTCGGCCTGCGCCTCACCGATACGCGTCCGGCTTTGGTGCCGCTGACCTTTGAAACCGGTGCGCTCGAAAAGCTCAAGGCGCTTTCGGGGATTGCCGCCGACGCCGTGGTCCGCCACGGCAAGACGGCGTTCGAGGAGGCGCTGCTGTTTACCCATCGCGGCCTGTCCGGCCCCTCGATCCTCCAGATCTCGAGCTATTGGCGCGAGGGCGACCCGATCAGCGTCGACCTGCTGCCGCACCAGGATGCGGCGCAGCTGCTGCGCGAGGCGCGCAGGACCAGCCCCAAGGCGCAGGTGCAAACCGTGCTGGGTAGCCTTCTGCCGCGCAAGCTGGCGCAGCTCCTGGGCGAAGAACTCGATCTTCCAGGCATGGTGGGCGACTTTTCCGACAAGAAGCTGGCTTTGGTGGAAGCGCGCCTTAAGGGGTGGACGCTCAAGCCCGTCGGCTCGGAAGGCTATCGCACCGCCGAGGTGACGCTGGGCGGGGTGGATACGCGCGACCTCGATGCCAAGACCATGGAAGCGCGTTCTGTTCCGGGCCTGTTTTTTGTTGGCGAAGTGGTGGATGTCACCGGCTGGCTGGGCGGCTACAATTTCCAGTGGGCCTGGGCATCGGGCTGGGCAGCCGGGCAGGTGGCCTGAGTTTCCTAGGCGTCTCGCTTTCATCGCAATTTGCCGATAGAAGGGCGGCAAAGACGATCAAAGGATACCGCTCATGGCTGCCCCCTTCGCCCTGTCGCTGCAGGACCTCGCCCCCATTTCGGAAGGCATCACAACCGTTCAGGCCATGCGTGAGACGATCCTTCTGGCGCAGGAAGCCGACCGGCTCGGCTATACGCGCCTCTGGTATGCCG
>CAKTFF010000354.1 GCA_934553185.1 uncultured Devosia sp. | reverse complement strand
CCCGAACAGCCCTCTACTGACCCGACCCTAGAGCCACGCCGTTACCATTCCGTAAAATGCGACGGAATTGGGCGAGGATGTGAATGGGGTGGTCACGGGTGGGTGAGGGGGTGTTTTGGGGTCCCCGACCTCGTGGTTCGACAGGCTCACCATGAGGTCTAGGATAGGTTCGTTCAAGCCATCTTCAACTCAGCTCCGACGTTAAACCGCTCCCTCGGAGACCTCATGGTGAGCTTGTCGAACCACGAGGTCGGGCCCATATAGGATCGGCTTAAGGCAGGTCCGCGTGCATCGAAGATGACCCTCCCACCCGAAACCACCCCTCACAAAATCGGGATGCATGGCCCCTTAACAGCGGCGATCTTTTGCCTACATAATGGCTCTCACCATGCTGCTTCGTTTCCCCTACGACAGAATGCTTTCCATGACACTGCCTCTCCTCCTCGCGACAAACGATGAGGCCCCGGCCGCTCTGCGTCTGGTGCCACAGCCTGCCTTGGCAGGGCCCAAGGAGGACGATCCAGGCAAGGACGGGGGCGACGGCAAGAGCGGCACCGAAACCGGCACGATCACAAAGACGCGCCCCAAAACCAAGCGCCCGAGCCTTTACCGGGTGCTTCTGCTCAACGACGACTACACGCCGATGGAATTCGTCGTTCTGGTCTTGCAGGATGTCTTCAACAAGTCGCGTGAAGAAGCCATGCAGATCATGCTGCACGTTCACCAAAAGGGGGTGGGTGAGTGCGGCGTATATCCCTACGAGGTCGCTGAAACCAAGGTGACCCGCGTCATGGATACGGCACGCAAGAACCAGCATCCGCTGCAATGCGTGATGGAAAAGCAATAGGAACAACACTCATGCCCTCATTTTCTCGCGGACTTGAAAAGGCTCTGCATCAGGCGATGAACCTGGCGCGTGAGCGCAACCATGAGTTCGCCACGCTTGAGCACCTCCTGCTGGCCCTGACCGACGACCGTGAAACGATCGCCGTGCTGACCGGCTGCGATGTCGATGTCGACGCGCTCAAGAGCGATCTTGAAGATTTCATCAATGAAGAACTCGACAGCCTGATCGTGGCGTCGGGTCAGGACGCGCGCCCGACGGCGGCGTTCCAGCGCGTGATTCAGCGCGCCGTGATCCATGTGCAATCATCGGGTCGCGAAGAGGTGACGGGTGCCAATGTGCTCGTTGCTATATTCGCGGAACGGGAAAGCCATGCAGCCTATTTCCTTGAACAGCAGGACATGAGCCGGCTGGACGCAGTCAACTTCATCAGTCACGGGATCACCAAGTCGGGTCCCAGCGAGGAACGCAAAGTGCGCGGTGCCGAAGACGGTGAAGGCAATAACGAGGGCGGGGCAGAAGCCAAGAAGAGCTCGGCTTTGGCCGACTTCTGCGTCAACCTCAACGAGAAGGCCCGCCACGGCAAGATCGACCCACTGATCGGCCGCGATGCCGAACTGCGCCGCACCATCCAAGTGCTGTGCCGCCGGTCCAAGAACAACCCGCTTTATGTGGGTGATGCTGGCGTGGGCAAGACGGCGATCGCCGAAGGGCTTGCGCGCAAGATCATCGAAGGCGATGTGCCTGAAGTGCTCAAGGAAGCGGTGATCTATTCGCTCGATATGGGTTCGCTCCTGGCTGGGACGCGCTATCGCGGTGACTTCGAGGAACGCCTCAAAGCCGTGATGAAGGAGCTTGAAAAGCTCCCCGACTCGGTGCTGTTCATCGTCGTCTGCAGCGAAGCCATCTGCGATGCGAGCTGGTCCACCGAGGTCTTCAGCGTGGTGCGCAGGGTGGTGATGCGCGTGACTTCCGCCGCGGTGGCGGCATCGAGCTTGACGAAACTGTCGACCACCCGTTGCAGCAGGGCGGAGCGCGCCGTCAGGTATTCCATGCCCGAACTGGCCAGCGCTTCGTCGCCAGTGTAGGTCAGCACGCTGTTGACGATGTCGAGCGCGATCTTGGCGCGGGTGGCCGCCGGCGTCGCCGACAGCTGGGCTGCCCAGGCCGCGCGCTTGTTCGCGTCGATCAGGCTGGCCTTGCCCAGCATCTGGCTCACTACCTTGTCCACGTAGCCGGCGTTCGACAGGGTGCCGAAGATATCAGCGCCTTCCTTATTGCCCAGGAAGGACTCGATGACCTGTATCGGCGTCTGGTTCTTGTCGATGTAGAACTGCACGCCCGCATGGTCGGGCGGGAAGTTTTCGTTACGGCCCAGCAGTGCCACATACAGCTGGGTGATTTGCAGGCGCATCGACGCCGCCGGATTGGCTGCGAGCGTATTGTTGGCCGCCAGGGCGTTGGCGTTGCCGAGCGCCGCATTGCTCATCGCCTCGGCCAGCTGGGCTGCCGAGGTCGCGTCTGTACGCACGCCGTTCAGCTTTGCCATGAGGGCGGTCTGGCTGCTTGTGTAGGCGAAATTCAGGGCCTCGGTAAAGCTGCTGGACGTCACCAGCGAGATCACCTTGCGCTGGGTGGCGGTATCGGCCAGGGTCAGCGACAGGCCGACCGTCAGGCCGACCGCGGTACGGTTGTCGAGCAGCGCGCGCAGGGCGCGGTCGCCCGGCGCCTGGTTCTGCGCCGCCAGCATGCCGTTGGCGATTTCGAAGGCGATCATGTCGCGCGCAGCGCCGCCATCCAGGCGCGTCACGAACTCATTGAGCTCCTTGAGGCCCGCGGCGCCGGTCGGCAGCGCGCCCAGCGCATTCGTATACAGCTTCTCGACGAAGGCCCGGTTGCTCAGCGCGCGCCAGGCGCCCAGCGTGCCGCCCGCCTCCGTGCTGTTCATGAAGGCGAGCGCGATGCCGGCCCACTGTTCGTCGGTATACGGCTTGGCGGGCGTGTAGAAGTCCATGCCGCCGGTGTCGGGCACACGGCCGAGCAGGACCAGGTAGAGACGGCTGAGCGTGCGCCGGATGTCGTCCAGCGGAGTCGCGCCGGCCGCCACGTCGGCGGCATTATGGGCGTTGCGCGCCAGTTCCGCCGCTGCCTTGGCCGCCAGCAGGGCCTTCTCGGCCGCCTCCTGGGCGGTCGCGGCCTCGGTGATGCCGTTCAGGATGATGCTGCCGGCGTCGCCGGTCGGGATGCTCGCGCCCAGCGTCACCACCGCGGTGTACGAGGTCGACAC
>CAKTFF010000353.1 GCA_934553185.1 uncultured Devosia sp. | reverse complement strand
TCGCCGAGTCCTGCCTCGGCTATCTCGCGGAGAACCCCGACGAACTGCTGGCCTTCATGCAGCATGCCGGGCTCGACCCCAACGCGCTGCGGCAGTCCGTCGGGTCTACGAGCCTGCAAACCGGGATGATCGACTATTTCGCCGCCAACGAACCCTTGCTGCTCGCGTTCTGCGCCAATGCCGGCATAACCCCGGAAGAGTTCATGCGCGTCTGGCACCGGCTGAACCCGGCAGGATAAAACATGCCGCAGGACTGGCTCTGTCGCGACTGCCTGGCTCATGGCACAGGCACGACTCTGCCAAACCGCTGCCCAAGCTGCGGGTTACCGCGCCTGCGGTCCCATCCCGAACTGTTCAGCCTTTCCATTGCCCATGTCGATTGCGACGCTTTCTATGCGTCGGTAGAAAAGCGCGATGATCCTAGCTTGCGCGACAAGCCGCTGATCATTGGCGGCGGGGTGCGCGGCGTCGTGTCCACCTGCTGCTATATCGCCCGCCAGTTCGGCGTCCGCTCGGCCATGCCGATGTTTCAGGCGCGCAAACTCTGCCCCGACGCCGTGATCATCAAGCCCAACATGGCCAAGTATGCCGCGGTGAGCCGGCAGATCCGCCACCTTATGGACGCGTTGACGCCCCTGGTGCAGCCGCTATCAATCGACGAGGCGTTCCTGGACCTTACCGGCACCCAGACGCTGCACAAGGCGCCACCGGCGCTGGTGCTGGCGCGCTTTGCCCGGCAGGTTGAAGCCGAGCTGGGGGTGTCGATTTCCGTGGGCCTGAGCCACAACAAGTTCCTGGCCAAAGTCGCCTCCGATCTCGACAAGCCGCGTGGCTTCGCCGTGATCGGCGCTGCCGAGACCCTGTCGTTTCTCGCGCCCAAGCCGATCAGCCTGATCTATGGCGTGGGCAAGGTTCTGGCCGAAACCCTTCGCAAGGACGGTTTGGTGACCATTGGCCAGCTGCAGCAGGAGCCTGCCGAAAACCTGATGCGCCGCTATGGCGACACGGGAGCAAGGCTATCGCGACTCGCCCGGGGCGAAGACTCGCGGCGCATCTCTCCCGACTCCGAGATGAAATCCGTCTCCTCGGAGACAACCTTCAACAGCGATATCGGCGATTTCGAACAGCTTTCGACGGAGTTGCTCCATGTTTCGGAACGCCTGTCCGAACGGCTTAAGGCCAAGAACCTTGTCGGCGATACCGTGACGCTCAAGCTCAAGTCTGCCGGTTTTCGCTTGCGCACCCGCGCCCGGCACCTGATGATCCCCACGCAGCTTGCTAATGTGCTCTACGAGACCGGTCGGTCGCTGCTGGAACGTGAAGTGGACGGCACCGCTTTTCGGCTGATCGGCATCGGCGTTTCGGGGATCGACACTGCCGATGGCACCGACCCGGCCGATCTGCTGGATGGCGCCATTGCGCGCAAGGCTGCAGCAGAACGCGCCATGGATCGGGTTCGCAATCGCTTCGGCCGCGAGGCTGTGATACGCGGCAGGCTATACGGAAAAAAGCTGTCGGCGCCACCCGCCGATCAGGAAGACGACCAAAATGAAGGGAAGACCAGATGACCAGCCCGATCGAAAAGCTCCGCGAATATGGCTATGAATTGCCAGCGCCCAAGGCCCCTGTCGCTAGCTATGTTCCGGTCTCCCGTACAGGCAATATCCTTTATGTGTCGGGCCAGATCTCAAGCAACGAACAGGGCGTGGTCACCGGCCGGCTCGGCGACAACATGAATGTCGTTCAGGGCGGCAATGCTGCAGAGCTCGCCGCGCTCAATATCCTGTCGCAGATCGTGCATATGGGCGGCGTGCCGCTCGATGAGATCAAGCGCATCCTCAAGATTACCGTGCTGGTTGCCTCAACGCCTGAATTTACCGAGCAGCATCTGGTGGCCAATGGCTGCTCGAACCTGCTGGTGGGTGTCTTGGGCGACAAGGGCAAGCATGCCCGCGCAGCCTTTGGCGTCGCCGCCCTGCCCTTTGGTGCCGCGGTGGAGATCGAGGCGGTTGTCGAGGTCTGACGCAATATGGCTGTCACACAGTGGTGCGATCAAGCCGTTTTGCATGTGACGAGGCCAGCGTGAGCGATACCCTTTTTCCCGACCCCATTGCCCATCGCGGGCTCCATGATCGCACGCGCGGCATTGTAGAAAACAGTGCCAGCGCCTTCGAAGCGGCGATTGTCGGCAGCTATGCCATCGAGTGCGACGTGCAACTGAGCAGCGACGGCGCGGGGATCATCTTTCACGATGACGACATGGTGCGCCTGCTCGGCAAGAGGGGCCTCGTGCGCGATGTGTCCGCCGCTGATATCACGAGCACCCCACTCCTGGGCAGCAGCGCCGGAGATTGTCCGCAGACGCTTGCATCATTTCTCAAGCAAATTGGCGGAAGGGCCCTGCTCCAGATCGAGCTCAAGCACCAGCGCGATGCTGCAGGAACACAGTTGCTGGCACGAACCGTGGCAGAGGCGCTCAAGGCCTATGGCGGACCGGTGACAATCGAGTCGTTCGACCCTGCCCTGTTGACCGCCATCCGCCAGTTCGGCTTCGCCGGGCCGCGCGGCATCATCACCTATGATTACGCCGACGAAACCGAAGACGCCGGCCTTTCTGCCGAACAGCGTTACACCCTGCGGCACCTGCTGCATTGGCACGAAACTCAGTTCGACTTCATTTCGTGCCATCACAAGGCTTTAGAGCTCCCAGCCATCACCTTCTGGCGTGCCTTGGGAAAACCGGTAACTGCCTGGACAATCCGGTCGCAGGCCGAAGCCGACGCTGCACAGCCATTCGTGGACCAAGTTGTGTTCGAGGGCTTCGTGCCCACATCTGCGTGACTGTTTGCCCTTCCGGCTTACAATAGGGAGCGACAGGTCCTATCTTTCGCTTCTCCTTCCTTATGCCGTGACCTTTGTTGGCAGATCAAACCACCTATCGCGCGACAATCCATCCCAGCACCGCCAGCATCTCGCCGGCGGTGTGGAATTCGCTTGTGCCATCGACTGATGGCCGCACGGACAATCCCTTTCTCGACCACGCTTTCTTTCTGGCGCTGGAAGAATCAGGTTGTGCGACGGGCAGGACTGGATGGCAGCCTCAGCACATCCTCCTGAGCGACGACGTCGAT
>CAKTFF010000352.1 GCA_934553185.1 uncultured Devosia sp. | reverse complement strand
CTGGCCAAGCTGGCGGCGGAAGCCACCACCGTCATCAACGCCGCCGATTACGGCCAAACGATCTATGACACCGCTATCCGCCGCAACCTGATCCTGGTCGGCGAGGAAATGGTGTCGGTTGCCTATGACGGCAGCAATGTCGAGATGACGCCCAACCGCCAGATCGAAAAGGTCGAAGGCGAGCTGTTCCAGCTGGCCGAAAAGGGCCGCTATGATGGCGGCTTCCAGAACTTCTCCAGCGCGCTCAGCGCCTCTATCCAGATGGCCGGCGAAGCCTATCAGCGCGATGGCGGGCTGTCGGGTATCGCCACGGGCCTCGATGATCTCGACCGGCAGATGGGCGGTTTACAGGGCAGCGACTTGATCGTTCTTGCCGGCCGCCCCGCCATGGGCAAGACGTCGCTGGCCACCAATATAGCCTTCAACGTGGCCAAGGCCTGGAAGGGCGAAGTGGCGCCGGACGGGCACCAGAAAACCGTCAACGGCGGCGTTGTGGGCTTTTTCAGCCTCGAAATGAGTTCGGAACAGCTCGCCACGCGTATTTTGGCGGAGCAGGCCGAGATTTCCTCGTCCGATATCCGGCGCGGACGCATCCACGATTCGCAGTTTTCCAAGCTGGTGGATGTAAGCAACATGATGAGCAAGCTGCCGCTCTATATCGACGATACCGGCGGCATCAGCGTGGCGCAGCTCGCCGCCCGCGCCCGCCGCCTCAAACGGCAGAAGGGTCTCGATTTCCTTGTGATCGACTACCTGCAGCTGCTGTCGGGCTCGTCCAAGTCCTCCTCGCAGAACCGCGTGCAGGAGCTGACCGAAATTACCACCACGCTCAAAGCCTTGGCCAAGGAGCTGGAAGTACCCATCATCGCGCTGTCGCAGCTTTCTCGACAGGTGGAATCGCGCGACGACAAGCATCCGCAACTGGCGGACCTGCGCGAATCGGGTTCTATCGAGCAGGACGCCGACGTGGTGCTGTTTGTTTATCGCGAAGAGTACTACCTCAAGAACAAGGAGCCCAAGGAGGGCACGCCCGAGCACATGACTTGGCAGGGGGAAATGGAACAGGTGCACGGCAAGGCCGAGGTGATCATCGCCAAGCAGCGCCACGGCCCCACCGGTACGGTGCAGCTGAGCTTTGAGGCGCAGTTTACCCGCTTCGGCAATCTGGCACGGGCAGATTACCTTCCCGAGCGCATGGAATAATTGATGGCGGTTGCGTCCGGCCTTGGTGGCCAGCTCAGCGTGGATCTCGGGGCTCTCGCCCGCAACTGGCGCGCCCTCGACAAGGTGAGCGCCGGCGCGCTGACGGCTGCGGTGGTCAAGGCCGATGCCTATGGCACCGGCATCACCATGGCATCGAAGGCCCTTCATGCCGCCGGTGCGCAGTTCTTTTTTGTGGCGACGCCCGACGAAGGCATGGCGGTCCGCGCCGCCGTCCCCGAGGCCCATATATTCGTCCTCAACGGGCTCTATCCGGGCGCGGCCAGCCTTTATGTGCGGCAGAACCTGATGCCGGTCATTTCCTCGATGGCCATGCTCGAAGAATGGTTGGCTAAATGCGTCGAGCGCAACGAAGCCTATCCGTCGGCCTTTCATTTCGACACTGGCATGAACCGCTTCGGCTTCCGCCTCAACGAAGCTGGCACTGTGCGCGAACGCACCAAGGCGCTGGGCTATGCGCCGCAGATGATCATGAGCCATCTGGCCTGCGCCGACCTGCCCAATCACGAAAAGAACCGCACGCAGCTGGCGCTGTTTGGTTCGGTGATGAACCAGTTCCCCGGCATTCCTGCATCCCTTGCCAATTCTGCGGGCATGATGAGCGGACGCGACTACCACTTCCAGATGGTTCGCCCCGGCATCGCCCTTTATGGCGGACGTGCCGTCACCGGCCGCAAGAACCCGATGGCGCCCGTCGTGACGCTGCATGTCCCCATTCTTCAGATCAAGGAAGCGCGCACCGGCGAAAGCGTCGGCTATGGCGCCAACTACACGCTATCTCGCGACAGCCGCCTCGCCATTATCGCGCATGGTTATGCCGACGGGTTCCTCCGCTCCCTCTCGGCCAGCAATGCCCGCTCCGGCGGCAAGGTGGCCATCCGCGGCAAGGTCTGTCCGGTGATCGGCCGGGTGTCGATGGACCAGATCACCGTCGACATCACCGAGCTTGGCACCGACATTCCCAACCCCGGCGAAGGCGCTGAAATCCTCGGTACCATTCTGGGCATTGACGATCAGGCCGATGCCGGCGGCACCATCGGCTACGAAATTCTCACCTCCCTCAAAGGCCGCTATAGCCGCACCTACATTGGCGAAGGCAGTCTTTCAGCCAGCTGACCCCGAGTGGCATGGGGCTGCACCCAATGCAGATGAGACCTCATGGTGAGCCTATACGAACCACGAGGTCGGGAACATAGGTGTCGCACGACCCCATGGTTCGACAAGCTCACCATGAGGTCTACTGGAACAACAAGACCGTTCCCTATCTGTTCTTGAACTGACATCTTAAGTCCGCTAAATGCTATCCTTCCTCCAACCGCAGGTCCGCTTTGGCTAAATCCCGCTCCACCTTTGTTTGTCAGGCCTGCGGTGCGGTGACGACCCGCTGGCAGGGGCGGTGCGACGCTTGCGGCGAGTGGAACACCATTGTGGAGGAAATCACCGATAGCGGCGTGGGCGCCGGGCCTAAATCGGCCAAGAGCGGCGGGCGCCCGACCAATCTGGTTCCCCTGTCCGGCGAGACCGAAAGTGCTGCCCGTGTGGTGACCGGCCTTGCCGAACTCGATCGGGTCACCGGCGGCGGTTTCGTCAAAGGTTCAGCGCTGCTGGTGGGCGGCGATCCCGGGATCGGCAAATCAACGCTGCTTCTGCAGTCGGCGGCAGCGCTCGCCAACAAGGGCAAGCGCGTCATCTATGTTTCGGGCGAAGAAGCGGTGGCGCAGGTGCGTCTGCGCGCGCAACGGCTTGGCCTGGGCGAAGCCAATGTGATGCTGGCCGCCGAAACCAATGTCGAAATCATCCTCGCCACGCTGGAAAACGGCCCGGCCCCGGACCTCGTGATCATCGATTCGATCCAGACGCTCTGGACCGATCGGGTGGACTCCGCGCCTGGCACCGTCACCCAGGTGCGCAC
>CAKTFF010000351.1 GCA_934553185.1 uncultured Devosia sp. | reverse complement strand
ATGCTGTTTATCACCCATGACCTCGGCATCGTCCGGCGCATCGCCGACCGCGTCTGCGTGATGACCAATGGCGAAATCGTCGAGACCGGCCCCGTCGCGCCGCTCTTTGCCGCGCCCCAGCATCCTTACACCCGCCACCTGCTCCAGGCCGAACCGCGCGGCACCCCGCCCGCTTCCGACCCTGCAAGCCCGACCATCGTCGATGTGGCCGATCTCAAGGTGTGGTTTCCCATCCGCCGCGGCCTGCTGCGCCGCACCGTGGGCCACATCAAGGCTGTCGATGGCGTCGATTTAACCATCCGCGCGGGCGAGACCCTGGGCGTGGTGGGAGAAAGCGGCTCGGGCAAATCGACGCTGGGCTATGCGCTGCTGCGTCTCCTGCCCTCCACCGGCCGGGTGGTCGTGCTCGGCAATGCGATACAGGGCCGCTCCTGGCGGGCCATGCGCCCGCTGCGCGCCGATATGCAGATCGTCTTTCAGGATCCCTTTGGCTCGCTCAGCCCGCGCCTGTCGGTGGATCGGATCATCGGCGAAGGCCTCGCCGTCCACGAGCCCCAGCTCGGCGCCGCCGAGCGCGACGCGCGCGTCGTCCAGTCCCTGGTGGAAGTGGGGCTCGAACCGGCCACCCGCTTCCGCTATCCGCATGAATTTTCCGGCGGCCAGCGCCAGCGCATCGCCATTGCCCGCGCCATGGTGCTCCAACCCCAATTCGTGGTGCTCGACGAGCCGACATCGGCGCTCGACGTGTCGATCCAGGCCCAGGTCGTCGACCTGCTGCGCGACCTGCAGCAGCGCCACGGCCTGACCTACCTCTTCATCAGCCATGACCTGAAGGTCGTGCGCGCGCTGGCCAATCGCCTCGTCGTCATGCGCAACGGCAAGGTGGTGGAAGCCGGCGATGCGGCCGACGTCTTCGCCGCGCCGCAGTCAGACTACACCAAAGCCCTGATGGCCGCAGCCTTCGACAATGCGGTGATCGCGCCGGCCGCCCTTGCTGCCACACAACCTGTCGGCGCATCGTGAATGCGCCCAATCTTCCCTGCCCGCCAAACCGGAGCCGTCCGATGAAGATGTTCCCCCTCCTTGCCGCAACCCTCCTGCTCGGCTTCGCCGGACCGGCATGGGCCCAAACGCCCACCAACACCTGGAGCAATTCCTTTACCCTCGAGGGCGAGCCCAAATACGGCCCAGACTTCACCCGGTTCGACTATGTCAATGCCGATGCGCCCAAGGGCGGCGTGGTTCGCCAAGGAGCTCTGGGGGGCTTTGACACCTTCAACCCCATCCTGCCCAAGGGTGAAGGGGCCGGCGGCATCGGACTCCTCTATGAAACGCTGTTGACCCCATCACTGGACGAGCAGAACACCTATTATGGCCTGCTGGCCGAAGCGCTCAGAATCGCGCCCGATTACAGCGCCGTCACCTTCCGCATCGATCCCGATGCCCATTGGAACGATGGCGAACCGGTGACCGCCGAGGACGTGGTCTGGTCTTTCAACAAGCTGATCGAGAACAATCCCGATCGCCAGCAATACTATATCAACATCGAAAGTGCCGAGGTGACCGCCCCAGGCGAAGTAACCTTTACCTTCAACCAGACCGGCAATCGTGAACTGCCGCTGATCCTGGGCCAGCTCCAGGTGTATCCCCAGCATTGGTGGGAGGGCACCGACGCCCAAGGCAATCAACGCAACATCGCCGAATCCACCCTGGAGCCGCCGCTGGGCTCAGGTCCCTATGAACTGGCGAGCTTCGACGCCGGCCGCACGCTCACCTACAAAAGGGTGGAGGACTATTGGGGTGCCGACCAGCCCACCCAGGTGGGGCAAAACAACTTTGACGAATATCGCATCGAGTACTTCCTCGATCTAACGGTCCAGTTCGAGGCCTTCAAGGGCGACCAGTTCGACTGGTGGGTGGAAAACCAGGCCCGCCGCTGGGCCACCGCCTATGATTTCCCGGCCGTCACCGAAGGGCGCATCGTCCGCGAAGAGTTCGAGCAGGACTATGCCGGCTCGGGCATCGGCTTGGGCTTCGTGCCCAATCTGCGCCGCGAAAAGTTCCAGGACATCCGCGTCCGCGAAGCGCTCAACTACGCCTTCGATTTCGAGGAGCTGAGCAATACCCTGTTCTTCAACCAGTATGAGCGCATCGACAGCTATTTCTTCGGCCTGCCCTTCAAGTCCACCGGCCTGCCGGAGGGCGAAGAGCTCCAAGTACTCGAGTCCGTTCGGGACCAGGTGCCCGAAACGGTGTTCACCGAACCCTACACCAACCCCGTCAGCGGCGATCCCGGCAAGCTGCGTGAAAACCTGCGCACAGCGCTCCGCCTCTTCACCGAAGCGGGCTACACCCTCGATGGTAATCGCCTGGTCGACGCAAATGGCCAGCAGTTCACCTTCGAAATCCTGCTGAACGGCCCCACCATCGAGCCAGTGGCGCAAAACCTGGTGTCCAACCTCGCCCAGATCGGCGTCGCCGCCACCATCCGCTCGGTGGACAGCCCGCAATACATCAACCGCTCGCGCTCCTTCGACTATGATGTGATCTATACCGGCTGGTCGCAGAGCTATTCACCCGGCAACGAACAGCGCTTCTTTTTCGGCTCATCCACGGCCAACGAGGAAGGCTCGCAAAACTATGCCGGGGTCGCTAATCCGGCCATCGACACGCTGATCGACCAGCTGGTTCTCGCCGATGGCCGCGCCACCCAGGAAGCCATCACCAAGGCCATCGACCGCGTGCTGCTCCATAACCACTACATGGTCCCCAGCTACTCGCTCCGGAACAGCCGCACCGCCCGCTGGGACCGCTTCAGCCACCCCGAAACCCTGCCACAATTCTCCAGCGGCTTCCCCACCCTCTGGTGGTGGGACGAAGGGAAGGCAGCAAAAACGGGTGGGGCTGGGGTTTAGAAACAGGGAGCACGCCCTCGTGGTTCGACGCTTTGCTCCGCAAAGCACCTCACCATGAGGGTGAACCCAAATACGATATTCCAGTAGCCCTCATGGTGAGGTGGGAGCGTAGCGACCCTCGAACCACGAGGGCGTGGCACGAGAGGGCAAGTGCGCCCGTAGCGCGGAGGGCGTGGCAAGTTTCTCACCCATGCAGATAACCGTCTACATCCTCCTGTGAGC
>CAKTFF010000350.1 GCA_934553185.1 uncultured Devosia sp. | reverse complement strand
TATTCGCCGCCGATATCGAGTGCCTTGCGCAGCACGACATCGTCGCCAAAAGCGTCCTGGTGGCGGCGTACGGTTTCCTCTGCCACTTCGCTGAGGCCAACGCCTTCGATGGTGGTGGCAGTGCCGAAGAAAAAGCGTTTGACGAACTCGGTCTTCAGACCGACCGCATCAAAGATCTGGGCGCCGCAATAGCTCTGATAGGTCGAGATGCCCATCTTGCTCATCACCTTGAGCAGGCCTTTGCCTACACTCTTGATGTAGCGATAAACGACTTCGGCGGCATCGACCTCGGGCGGGAACTCGCCTTCGGCCTGGAGGGCGGCAAGCGCTTCGAAGGCGAGATAGGGGTTGATGGCTTCGGCACCATAGCCAGCCAGCATGGCGAAATGGTGCATTTCGCGCGCCTCGCCGGTTTCCACAACGAGCCCGGAAGAGGTGCGCAGGCCCTTGCGGATCAGATGGTGGTGGACGGCGGCGGTGGCCAGCAAAGCCGGGATGGCGATGCGGTCGGCCGCGACTAGCCGGTCGGAGAGGACGATGATGTTGTATTCGCCAGCGATGGCCGCCTCGGCCTGCTTGCAGATCGCCTCGATAGCCGCTTCCATGCCTGCCGCGCCTTGGGAAGCAGGATAGGTGATGTCCACCGTTTGCGTCTTGAACTGGTTGTCTTCCATGTCACCGATGGCGCGGATCTTTTCCAGATCCTCGTTGGTGAGAATGGGCTGGCGGACTTCAAGCCGCTTTTCGCGGGACGAGCCTTCGAGGTCGAAGATGTTGGGGCGCGGACCGATGAAGCTCACGAGGCTCATCACCGATTCCTCGCGGATCGGATCGATGGGCGGATTGGTGACCTGGGCGAAGTTCTGCTTGAAGTAGGTGTAGAGGAGCTTTGACTTGTTGCTCAGCGCCGACAGGGGCGTGTCGGTGCCCATTGAACCCACAGCCTCCTGGCCGGTGGTGGCCATGGGTGCCATCAGGAGCTTAATGTCTTCCTGGGTATAGCCGAAAGCCTGCATGCGATCGAGCAGAGACTCGCTGGTGAGCGGCGCACGCGGCTCGGTTTCAGGCAGGTCTTCGAGCACGATCTGCGAGCGGGCCAACCATTGGGCATAGGGGTGCTTGGTGGCGAGGGTGCGCTTGATCTCGTCGTCCGAGATGATGCGGCCTTCTTCCAGATCGAGCAGGAGCATGCGGCCGGGCTGGAGGCGCCAGCGCTCCACGATGTCCTCGTCGGGAATGTCGAGCACGCCGGATTCGGATGCCAGGACGACATGGCCCTCCTTGGTGACAAGGTAGCGGGCAGGGCGAAGCCCGTTGCGGTCAAGGGTCGCGACGACATAGCGCCCGTCGCTGAGCGACATGGCAGCGGGGCCGTCCCAGGGCTCCATCAGCGCGGCATGGTACTGGTAGAAGGCGCGGCGCGTTTCATCCATCAGCGGGTTGCCGGCCCAGGCTTCGGGGATCAGCATCATGGCGGCGTGGGGGAGCGAGTAGCCGCCGCGCACCAGGAATTCGAGCGCGTTGTCGAAACAGGCCGTGTCAGATTGCCCCTCGTAGGAGATCGGCCAGATCTTGGCGATGTCACCGCCGAACAGGGGCGAGGCGACCGAGGCCTGGCGAGCGGCCATCCAGTTGACGTTGCCACGGATGGTGTTGATCTCACCATTGTGGGTGGTCATGCGATAGGGGTGTGCCAGCTTCCAGGACGGGAAGGTGTTGGTGGAAAAGCGCTGGTGGACCAGGGCTATCGCGGATTCAAAGCTTTCGTCCGACAGGTCGGGATAGAAGGCCTTGAGCTGAGCGGCGAGGAACATGCCCTTGTAAACCAGGGTGCGGGCTGACATCGACACGACATAAAAGCCATTGTCGCTGTCCGATTCAGGCACGGCGGCATAGACGGTGTTGGAAATCACCTTGCGCACGATCAGCAGCTTGCGCTCGAATTCATCCACCGTAAGGTCGGTCGGCCGGGCAATGACGATCTGCTCAATGATGGGTTGGGTGGCGATCACGCCAGCGCTGAGCGCTGAATTGTCCCAAGGCACAATGCGTTCGCCAAGGATCGAAAGACCCTCACGCGTGATACAGCCGCGAACCGCATCGGCGCAGCGGTCGCGCAGGGTCTTGTCCTGCGGATAAAAGATCATGGCGACGGCATAGCCATGCTTTTCGGGCAGTGGGAACGGCATCACCTTCTGCATGAAGGCGTGCGGCGTCTGCACCAGAATGCCAGCGCCATCGCCCATCAGCGGGTCGGCGCCGACGGCACCGCGGTGCTCGAGATTTTCCAGAATCTCGAGGCCTTTGACCACGACTTCATGGCTAGGCTTGTTCTTGATGTTGGCGATCATGCCGATGCCGCAGGCATCGTGCTCGTTGGCGGGATCGTAGAGGCCCTGCGCTGCCGGACGACCACTAACAACAGGGCGGCCATGCTCGATCAGAGTGGTGCGATTGGCTTTCGCAGTCGTGACCGGGATGGGTGATCCGTTCCGAGCGTTTACCATATCGTTTTCCTCTGTTCTGTTGCGCTCGTTGCCGAGCCTGTCGCTATGTCGTGTGCATCCCTGGAGTGCCGGAGCCGGCGGGCTGGATGCGTGTTCGTCCTCGGTCAGGCGTGTCCTTCAGTCGCGTCGTACTAGCGGGTACGGCTCGAAAGAGCAAACACGTCCATGCTTGGGGAGCGGCGCTGCATCCAAATGGCCACTCGAAATTCGGACTGTTGAAGTCCCGCCTATCCGTTTCCGCTCACGGGAGAGCGGTCCAGCCAGACCAGCGTGCATGCTTGCCGCGGAGAGCGGGGCAATGCCTCAGATAGGACAGTTTGGCTGCCCTATCGAGGTCACATTTGCATAATTCCAAACTGCGGGCAAGCCGCTTTAACGCGAGCACGGCCGGAAAGATAGGAAAACGCCAACTATGCTATAGGACTGTGGCTCAGCCCTGTGAGTTGCAAAGCCGCTCGCCCGGTGGTCGGGTGAGCGGCAATGGGCTATTCGAGGTGCGACTTGATGAACCAGAGGTCTTTGTCCAGCTCACGCGAAAATGCCGTCAGGATATCGGCAGCGTCGGCATCTCCGGCCTCTTCTGTCGCGTCGATGTCTTCACGAACTTGGTTCGCCAGAGTGGCATAGCGA
>CAKTFF010000349.1 GCA_934553185.1 uncultured Devosia sp. | reverse complement strand
CATGTGGTGCGGTCGGTCCAGTCGAGCAGGCGGGAGAATGTTTCGGCGCCGATCACCAGGGCGCGCGTGGCCAGCCCGTTCTTAATATAGCTATCCGCAGTCGCCACCGCATACACAAAGCCTGAGCAGACCGCCTGGATGTCGAAGGCCATGCCGTGGTGGATGCCGAGTTTCATCTGCACCAGCGTTGCCGCCGCCGGAAAAGTGTAGTCGGCGGTTGTGGTTGCGACAACGATCAGGTCGATGTCGTCAGTCGTGACGCCCGCCGCATCCATGGCCTTGCGCGCCGCTTCCACGGCCAAATCAGACGTGTACTGTCCTTCGGCGGCGATATGGCGCTCCTTGATGCCGACGCGCTGCTGGATCCATTCGTCGGACGTGTCGACCATGGTTGCCAGTTCGGCATTGGTCAGCACGCGTTCGGGAAGGTAGCCGCCAACTCCGCGGACAATGGAACGGGTCTTGGTCACGCCGGTTTGGCCTCGGATTCTGCTGGGGCTGCCTGGGGGGCGGCCCTCATGGGGAAGCGCTGCATAGTGTCGCCGATCTTGTCGATAAGACGACTGCGAGCCATTTCATACGAGAGACCGAGGGCGCTGTGGTACCCTATCTCATCAGTGCCGCCATGCGATTTTATGACAATGCCGTTGAGCCCCATGAAAACACCGCCATTGAGGGTGCGCGGGTCCATCTTTTTACGCAGAGCATTAAGCGCCGAGGTGGCGAACAAGGCGCCGATCTTGCTCATAAGATTGGATTTAAGGGCGGTGCGCAGATAGGAGCCCACCTGCCTTGCGGTGCCTTCCGCCGTCTTCAGGGCAATATTGCCCACGAAACCTTCGGTGACCACAACATCGACAGTGCCCTTGCCGATATCATCGCCCTCCACGAAGCCATGGTAGGTAAAGCCCGACCCGCTGGCTTCGGCGAGTACACGGCCTGCTTCCTTGATGTAATCGAGGCCCTTGACCTCCTCCGTGCCGACATTAAGCAGTCCGACGGTTGGCGCATTGCCGTGGAACAGGCAGCGTGCCAGGGCCGAACCGAGAATGGCGTAATCCACCAATTGCTGCGCATCGGCTCCGATGGTCGCGCCCATGTCGAGCACGATAACCTGGCTGCGCAGGGTCGGCCATATGGCCGCAATGCCAGGTCGGGAAATACCCTGCATAGGCCGTAGGCAGAAGGTGGCCATGGCCATCAGTGCGCCAGTATTGCCGCCTGAAATAGCGACATTGGCTTCACCGTCCTTGACCGCCTGGATGGCCATCCACATCGAGGACGTGCCCTTGCCCTTGCGCAGCGCCTGGCTGGGCTTTTCGTCCATGGCGATGACCTGCTCGGCATGCCGGACCGTGGAGGCTGTCTTGAGTTCGGGAAATTCACCCAGCAGCGGCGCGATCAGTTCTTCGCGACCGTGGAAAATAAACCGCACATCCTTGTGCGCGCGCAGAGTCAGCCACGCCCCGTGGATCACCGCCCGGGGGGCGTTGTCGCCACCCATCGCATCTACGGATATCGTTATGGTATCAGTCATTTCCGCCCGTTCTGCGCCTCACGAAAGGCTCCCGAACATACCCCATCGCCCACCCCGCGCAAGCCCGGCCGCGTCACTGAGGATCCTTATCGCTAGAGCTTTTGAGCTTGCTCAGCGCTGCAAAGGGACCTGAAGGCGCGTCCAGAATGCCGGGTTCCAGCGTGTCGAGGCTTTCGCCTTCCCGGCGGGGATAGGGGTCGATCGCCAGCGCCAGTGTCTCGATCAGCAAGGCACTGAGATCGACTTCAGGACCATCGATGTGGTCGGGAAAGTCATCGTCTTCAAGGTCGACGAACAGTTCGGAGCCCGGCGTCGGTTTGTGCGCCGCCGGTTCGGGCAGGAACACCCGATCGATGGCTTCATCGACATGCTGCCCCACCGGCTCAAAGGTCACAACCGATGGCTGGACGATGTCGGCAATGAGTTGTCCGGTAGCGCGGAGACCGCCGCGCAGGGGCACGACGGTCAGCTTGGCTTCAAACAGATCGACGGCTGAAAGCTTGAGGATCTGGGCCAAGGCTTCACGCGTTGCGCTGTGCAAGTTTACCTCGACGCTTCGGCCGGTGGCTGGGAGGCGATCGACACGGACGATGGCGTCAAAAAGGGGAGCTTCGCGGTTCACGCTGCACGCTCGAAGCTAAGTTGGCCGCCCGTGATGGCTTGTGCGTTCTGACCGGCCAGTGCGCGGTCCTCGCTGAACAGATACTTGGCCAGCGCCACGACATGGGGGCCGGTCTCGCCATCAAAGATGTTGCGAGACAACACAGCCTCAAGCCCCAACGCGTCGCTGCGGTCCATTGCTTCGTTCATCGCCGCAAGCAGGCCGAAAAAGATGTTGCCCATTTTCTGAATACGCTTTGGCACGCCAAGGTCACCCACACCCATTTCACGAAGCGAGCGGTCCATGTCTTTGAAAAACAGGTCGAACACAGCCTGGCTAAATTCCTTCTGTGCGCCGCTTTCCGCACGCAGGCGGCGGAACAGCAAGGCCAGATGCAGGCTGATCATATCGAAGCGCCCGGTTACGGTGTCAGGCACCTGCCACTCCGCGTAGAAATGGGGCTGCCGGGATTGCGCCACAATGGCGTTATAGACGGCGTAAACCGGTGCAGTGGCTGTGTTCTTGCGGAACAGGGACAGTATCATGGGAGCGCTCGGCATTTTGTGAGCCCGCAGGAGATCATCGGGCTCTCTGCCACCTTGCCACAGGGACAAGTTGGAAGCTAAACATTTGGCGGCTGCAAGCCACCGTCTTGTTGCCCTGCCTATAATCGAGAGCCATCGGGAAAGTCAAATTCATGCCCCTGCGTACCGTCACCGGTTCGATCGCGCCCCTTGCCGCAGCTGCGGCCGTCGCCATGGTTCTTGCCGCCTGCACCAGCAGTTCTTCGCTGGTCACCAAACGCACGCAGGGCTATGAGATTTCCGACAGTGCCATGGCCCAGATCCGACCTGGCCAGAGCCAGGAATTGGTCAAGCTTGTTCTGGGTTCGCCACAGTCAACCAACACGTTCGGCGATCAGTCCGCCTACTACTATGTCGAGACCAAGGTTCGGCAGACCTCCTTTGGCATGACGATGGTCGACTCCCGCACGGTGCTGGTC
>CAKTFF010000348.1 GCA_934553185.1 uncultured Devosia sp. | reverse complement strand
GTCCGTCCGCCCGCAGCCCATAGCGGGCGCCCGGTCCGATCCCCGAGATCAGGCCAGCCCAGACATGATCTCGATGGACGTCCAGAGCGAAGCGGTCGGTTTCCCGATCCGCTTCGTCGAACAGGCAGAGCCAGATGGCGGTTGCCGTTTCCGAATAAACGGCAAAGTTGACGCCTGCCTCTGTGACCGTAGCCCCGAGATGCTCGACACTGCCCCCAGCGGGGACCAGCATGGGTTTCATGACCGATCCGATATCAGGTGATAACGCTCGGCTCCTGCCGCCCTGTGCGCTGCCGAATGCCCGTTAGCTCATCGGCCAGCGTGATCAGCGGCTCGAGCGCTGACTGTGTTTCGAGGTCATGGCGGCCATCGGCCGCTTCATAGCGCTCGAGGTAAAGGCGCAGCGTTGCGCCAACCGTTCCGGTGCCGCTGAGACGGATCACGATGCGCGAGCCGTCGGTGAAGCCGATGCGAATGCCCTGCTTGGCGCTGGTGGAGCCATCCACCGGGTCATGATAGGTGAAGTCGTCGGCATAGGCCACCTGCATGTCATCGCCCAGCACCTGTCCGGGCAGCGATGCGAGACGCTGACGGAGATCATCGACCAACCCATTGGCTATCGCGGCATCGACCTCTTCATAGTCATGCCGAGTGTAATAGTTGCGGCCATAGGTGGCCCAATGCTCGCGGACGATCTCGTCTACGCCCTGCTTGCGGACGGCGAGAATGTTGAGCCAAAGGAGCACGGCCCAGAGCCCATCCTTTTCGCGCACATGATTGGAGCCCGTTCCGGCACTTTCCTCGCCACAGATGGTGACGCGACCGGCATCAAGGAGATTGCCGAAGAACTTCCAGCCAGTCGGGGTCTCGTGCATCTCGATGCCGAGCTTTTCCGCCACGCGATCCGCTGCTGCGCTGGTGGGCATGGAGCGAGCGATGCCGGCAATGCCGTTGCGATAGCCCGGCGCCAGATGGGCATTGGCCGCAAGCAGGGCCAGGGAGTCCGATGGCGTCACAAAGCGGTTCTTGCCGATAATGAGATTGCGATCGCCGTCACCATCCGAGGCAGCACCGAAATCGGGGCCCTCCGGCTTCATCAGCAGGTCATGCATGTCCTTGCAGTAAACGAGGTTTGGATCGGGATGGCCGTCATCGAACGACGGGGACGGCGTGCCGTTAACGACGGTGCCCTTGGGTGCGCCGAGCTTTCCTTCAAGGATTGCATGCGCATAGGGACCGGTAACAGCCGACATGGCGTCAAAGGTCATGCGGAAGCCCGAAGCAAACAGCGCGCGAATGGCATCGAAGTCGAACAGGGTTTCCATCAGTGCAGCGTAGTCGGCGACGGGGTCGATGACCTCGACCACCATCTCGCCAACCCGCTGCGTGCCGATGCGGGAAAGATCGATGTCGGCGGTGTCGACGGTCTTGAAGCTGTCGATCACCTTGGTGCGGGCATAAACCGCGTCGGTGATCTTTTCGGGAGCCGGCCCGCCATTGCCGATATTGTACTTGATGCCGAAATCGCCATCGGGGCCACCGGGATTGTGACTGGCGGACAGCACAAGCCCACCAAAAGCCTGATGGTGGCGAATAACATGGCTCGCTGCGGGCGTGGACAGCAACCCGCCCTGCCCGACCAGCACCTTGCCAAAGCCGTTGGCAGCCGCGATGCGGATCGCCTTCTGGATGGCGACATCATTGAAGAACCGACCATCGCCGCCGATCACCAGCGTCTTGCCGGCGAACCCTTCCAAGCTATCGAAAATAGCCTGGATGTAGTTCTCGACATAGTTGGGCTGCTGGTAAACGGCGACCCGCTTGCGCAGGCCCGACGTGCCCGGCTTCTGGTCGGCAAAGGGGGTGGTGTTAATTGTCTGGATCGTCATGTGTCGTGTGCCCGCTAATGGTGGCGTAAAGGTCGGCATATCGGGCCGCGCTGGTGTTCCACGACACGTCCGACTTCATGCCGCGCCGTTGAATCTTGCGCCAGAGTTTATTATTGCCATAGAGGCGAACCGTTCGGCGGATCGCCTCGTACAAGGCGTGCGCGCTGCCCGGGTTGAACATCACGCCGGTCGCCACTTCAGCCGCGAGGGCCGCAGGATTTGCGTCGATCACCGTATCGGCCAGCCCGCCGATGCGGCTGACCACCGGCACGCAGCCATAGCGCAGCCCGTAAAGCTGCGTCAGCCCGCATGGCTCGAACCGCGACGGGATCGGGATGGCGTCACTGCCCCCCTGCAACAAGTGGCTCAACTGCTCGTTGTAGCCGGTGACGAGACCGACCTTGCCGGGATGGCGCATGGTCAAGTGCCGGAACCCGTCTTCGAGGTAGGCTTCGCCCGAGCCAAGCACCGCCAGGCGCCCGCCGAGCGCAACCAGCCCATCTGCAACCTGGAGCAGCAGGTCCATGCCTTTCTGGTCGGTTAACCGGCTGATGACGCAAAACAGAGGACCGTTGGTGCCGTCAAGCCCAAACTTCTCAACCAGCGCGCGCTTGTTGACCTGCCGCGACTGGATCGTTGCCGCCGAGTAGGTCTGTACCAAGGCTGGATCGCGCGTGGGGTCCCAGGCCTGCGTGTCGATGCCGTTCAGAATGCCCGAAACGGTATTGGCCCGCCCGTTCAGAAGTCCTTCCAGCCCCATCCCGAACTCGGGGGTGCGGATTTCATCGGCATAGTTGGGGCTGACTGTTGTTACATAGTCGGCGCATTCCATGCCCGATTTCAGGTACGAGACGCCCCCATAGTACTCGACGCCCTCCACCGAGAAAGCATGCGGCGGCAGCCGCAATTGCCCGAAGATTTCGGAACCGAAGAAGCCCTTGAAGGCGATGTTGTGGATCGTCATCACCGTCTTCACGTTGTCGGTTGGACCATATTTGATGTAAGCAGGAGCAAGGCCGGCCTGCCAGTCGTGGCAGTGAAGCACCTGAGGGCGGTAGCCTTCCACCATGCCCATGCCCAGTTCTGCCGCCACCCAGCCCAGCGCCGCGAACCGCTTCCAGTTGTCTGGCCAGTCCCACCCGTCAGGGCTGACGTAAGGATTGCCCGGGCGATCAAACAAGCCTGGCGCATCGATGACGATGACATCAAGCCCGTCGATCCGGGCGGCGATCAGCTTGCCCGGGCCGCCAAAC
>CAKTFF010000347.1 GCA_934553185.1 uncultured Devosia sp. | reverse complement strand
GCGATTTGTCACGCGATGGCATAGGGGCGGAGGCCACCCGCTCATTGGTCAGGCCCTCGATCAGCCGGCCTTCGGCGTCAAAGCTCCAGCCGCAGATTTCGCCCACGGCGCCAGCGGCCTGGAGGGCTTTCAGTTCGTCGTCGGTGATGAAGCCATCGAGGTAGAGTGGGGCATCGGCGCCAATGTCGCCCACACCCACAAAGGTCACGTCGGCCTTGGCGGCGAGCGCCAGGGTTTCGCGAATCATGGGCTGCTTGTGCAGCAGTTCGCGCTCGCGCGCCGATGAGGCTATCACGGGCAGGGGCATGGGAAACGAGCGCGCCTTGACCGTGTCGGCGACATTAAAGATCACGTTGTAGAAGGCGGCCGAGCCATCGGGCGCGATGTTGCCGGTGAGCGACACCACCTTGTGGCGCCCGGCATCCATGGGCGTAAGTTGTTCAACGGCGGCTTTGAGCGTGCGGCCGGTGCCGATCGCCATGACGATCGGGTCGGGCCGGCGCAGCCAGCGCTCGATTTCGGCGGCGGTGGCTTCGGCAACGCCGATCGTGGTGGATTGGCTGGCCGGGTCGGAGGGCACCACTTCCGCCAGATCAAGCGCGAACCGCTCCTTGAGGCGGCTGGCCAGATCCATGCAGCGGCCGATAGGGTGGTCGAGCCGCACCTTGATGAGCCCTTCGCTGACCGAGAGCGAAACCAGCCGCTGGGCGGACTGTCGGGAAATGCCGAGCTTGGCCGCGATCTCTTCCTGCGTATTGCCCGCCACGTAATAGAGCCATCCCGCGCGGGCGGCGTCGTCGAGCCGGTTGGCTGAGCTGTCTATCCGTTGCGCCATGGGGCCTCTCGTCCTTGCCCCGGGATTATTCAGCCGTCGTCGCCGCCTCGCAAGGCGTTTGTGGGTCCAAAGGTCCAGCGCGGTCGTCTATGCGGTCATGAGCGGGCACGTACCTCAGCGCCACGAAGCCGTCACGCTGCTGTGCCGGGAAAAATAAGCCTGCTACCGTCGTTGTTTAGGATAATCGCAGGAAAAAGCGCGAGCCCTGGAATCGGCTTTACACCCTGACCCGATTATCCTACTTTTGTCGTATGGGCTCGGGAGGGCTCAGGCGGCGTTGCCGCCTCGCCGGAGGAATTCATGCAAAGCAAACTGTTCGCGAACCTTCGGGTGGGTGATCGGGGTGTGTCTGCGCGTTCGGAACGGGTCGCTTGCGACAGTTCGGACCGCAGCGTGTGCTTTCTGGCAGGACTGCTCTCCTGTTCAACCATCTAAGCTCAAAGAACTCGAAGATCACAAAGGGAGTCGAGACTTGAAGATCATCAAGACGCTTGCGACCGTGCTTGCCGTCGGTGCCATGGCGCTGACCGCGTCCACCGCTGCATTCGCCCAGGACAAGGGCATCATCGGCATCGCCATGCCGACGCAGTCCTCGCTGCGCTGGATTTCGGACGGCAACGAGCTTAAGTCGGCACTGGAAGCCAAGGGCTACACGGTCGACCTGCAGTTCGCCGAAGACGACATCCCGAACCAGCTTGCCCAGATCGAGAACATGGTCACCAAGGGCGCCAAGGCTCTCGTGATTGGTTCGATCGACGGCACCACGCTGTCGGCTGTGCTGCAGCAGGCTGCCGATGCCGACATCAAGGTCGTCGCCTATGACCGCCTGATCCGCGACACCGAAAACGTCGACCTCTACACCACGTTCGACAACTTCCAGGTCGGCGTGCTGCAGGCCAACTCGCTGGTAAAGGGCCTTCAGGAGCGCTTTGCCGACACCAAGCCGTGGAATGTCGAGCTGTTCGGCGGTTCGCCGGACGACAACAACGCCTTCTTCTTCTATGATGGCGCGATGAGCGTTCTCCAGCCTATGATCGACTCCGGTGACATCGTCATCAAGTCGGGCCAGCAGGGCATGGACACCGTTGGTACGCTGCGTTGGGACGGTGCTGTTGCACAGGCCCGCATGGACAACATCCTGTCGGCCAACTACTCGGACGGCACCGTCGTTCATGGCGTTCTGGCTCCCTATGATGGTCTGTCGCGCGGCATCATCTCGTCGCTGCGCGGCGTTGGCTACGGCTCGGCCGACCAGCCATGGCCTGTGATCACCGGCCAGGATGCGGAAGCGCCTTCGGTCAAGGCGATCGTTGCCGGCGAGCAGTACTCGACCGTCTACAAGGACACCCGTGAACTGGCCAAGACCACTGCCGACCTCGTCGACACGCTGGTGAGCGGCGGTACGCCGGAAAACCTCGACACCACCACCTATGACAATGGCGTCAAGGTTGTGCCGTCGGTTCTGCTGACCCCCTATGAAGTTGATGCCACCAACTACCAGGCTCTGGTGATCGACTCCGGTTACCTCAAGGCCGAAGACATCCAGTAATCTCTGGAATGGGCCTCGCCAACAGGCGGGGCCCAACTGTTTGGAAGCAACAGCATGTCCTGCCTCGATCGCAAGATCATCTCGGCACAGAGGGCGACTGGTTGGAAAAAACCAGGCGCCTTTGCTGTTTTCGTGAGGCAGATGCACGTACCTCAATTTGCTTGCACAGCACCGGGCGTTCTCTTATTCTTGGGGCACTGGCTTGGGAGGGCCAAGGCGGAAACGCCGAGGACAAACAAAACAGAGTTATTGTCCCTGTTGTTGCCACGGCCCGCGCGCCGGCGGCAGCAGTGGCCATGCGCTCTGCCGCTTCCCGCCAGAGCATCCTGAAGGGAGACCAGAATGAACTTGCTTAAAACGATCGCGACGGGCCTTGTTGCCAGCGGCCTGACGCTCAGCCTTGCGGCTGCCGCCCTGGCCCAGGACAAGGGCACGATCGGCATTGCCATGCCCGAGCAGACCACCCTGCGCTGGAATTCGGATGGCGCCGAACTGGTGAAGGCTCTTGAGGCCAAGGGCTATACCGTGGACCTGCAATATGCAGGCGACGACATCCCCAACCAGCTCGCCCAGATCGAGAACATGATCACCAAGGGCTCGGAAGCCCTGATCATCGCCGCTCTCGACGGCACGACGCTGAGCGCTGCGCTTGAAGCCGCCGGGGAAGCTGACATCAAGGTCATCGCCTATGACCGCCTGATCCGCGACACCGAAAACGTCGACCTCTACACCACGTTCGACAACTTCCAGGTCGGCGTG
>CAKTFF010000346.1 GCA_934553185.1 uncultured Devosia sp. | reverse complement strand
CGCGCCGCAGTGCGCAGCCTGGTGCAAAAACTGACGCAGCAACACGGCTGGCACACGCTGCTCGTCAGCCATCACCTCGATGATCTGGCGGCCCTGGCATCGCGGCGCTACCTCATCCACGAGCGCCGCATTCAGCAGATCGCCTGATCAGGACTGCCAGGCAGTAAACACCTTTTCAAACAAAGCCTGCGCCGTGTCGTCTTTTTCGAGCGTGATAATGGCATTGCGGCCCGTGCCATAAACCACATTGAGGTCCATCCACCGCCTCTCTTCGAGCAGTTGCGTATTGCTTTCCTCGTCATCGGGCGCCGAGCTCAGCGCGAACAGGAACGAATTGCCCACCACCCGCGCCGAAGCCCCAACAAGGTCGGTGCCAGCCACCAGTTCCTGATCCTTGAGCCGCACGCCCTGCAGCGTGGCAATTGTGCCGCCGATAAAAGTGTCGCTGATGGAAAAATCGGCTTCCATCAGGTGGCTTGCCGGCAGGGTCGGGTCCGAATTCTTGCGGATGGTGATATCGACGCTCATGTTACGCGCCGGAATGCTGGCTGTGCCCAACAAGGTGGGCAGGCCCAGCTCGTCGACACCTTCGCTCCATTCCACCGTACCTGAAAATGGCACAGCACCCGTTTCTCCACCCGGCGTTTGTTCAAGCAGGAGCGACTGCGAACCGGCCAGCACCGCGGGATCGACCGACGCAGCCGGATCGTCGGTGGCCAGCGCCACGGTTTCCGCGCCCGGCAGCCGTTCCTCGGTCTTGATCTCGTCGCTATTGGCTTCGGGCAAAGCGGCTGGCGTAAGGGAGGGCTCGACAGCCTCCGGCGTGGGCTGAAGGCGGTCATCCACCTCAAGGCCCGACAATTCCGTATTGGCCTCGTCGGCTGTGGTTGCCGGAGTGGTATTGCCCGGCCCTGTCGCGACGTCCTCTGCTGTTTCGGTTGGCTGCACCGGATCAAGCGTTGGCGTCGTCACCTCGGTTTCGGCGGTCTCGGTCACGGCCGCCTGTCCGAACATCTGGTCGAGATCGACATAGCCTTCGCGCCAGGCCCAAAAGCCTGCGCCACCTGCGCCTGCCAGCAACACGGCAAACACCACAAGGAAAATGGTCAGCCCACTGCCACTGCGCGCGGGAGCGGGCGGCGGCGTGTAGCTGGCCGACTCGTCAGGCTTTGCCGGAATGGCAAAGGAATTGAGCGCTGCGTCGGCGGGCAGCGACGTGGTTTCCCCGCGCGCTTCGCGATCCAGCGTCTCGATGGCGCGCTCGATCACATCCTGCGCTTCGCTTGGCCCGGGCTCCACATCCACTTCGCGTTCGCTGGCCAGCGCTGCCTGTACCGGAACATTGGCCGTCATCGGCAGGCTGGCCGTAGCCTTGCTGCTGGGCGCAGCTTCGGCATCGATCGTTTCATGCGTAACGGTTTGCGGCGATACCGCGATGGCAACCGCTTCGCGCGTGTTGGCCCGCGGCGCGGTCTCTGCCCGTGCCTGCTCCACCGGCGCCATGGTTTCGGCGCGTACCGGCTCGCGCGGGGGCGGCGCTACCGGCCCGATTTGCGGCCCGGCTTCAGGCAACGGACCCTGCTCGGGCTTGGCAACCGCCAGATCATGCGCGGCGGGCGCCGTCGCCGACGACGCCTGGCTGATGATGTCTTCGATCGACATGGCGCCCACAACCGGCGCTTCCACCGGCGTCAGCACGCCGGCCGCTGGTTCAGGTACGGCCGCCACTGGACCGCCTGGCGTCGGTCGCACGGGAGACGCCGCGGACCGCGCGCCCGAGCCGTCGCGCCCCAGCATGATCACTGCTTCGCTGGCTTCCTGCTCCACCTGGCGGATGCAGTCTTCGAGCTGGAGCCGGTGCTGGGTGATTTCGCGGGCCGGCAATGGCGGAGAAATCGAGCGCAACTGCCCCACCAGAGCCGAACGCGCCTTCTCGTAGACCGCCCGCCGGGCCGACCCATTATTCTCGGGCAGCGCCGTGATCGCGCGACGCAGCAGCTCCTTGTAGTCCGCCATTGGTTACTCGGTACTCACAATTGCAGCGACGAGTTGTAACAAAAAAACTCAGTCTTGGAATGGGTCAACAACAAGGATGGTATCCAGCCGCTCCGGCGAAGTGGAGAGCATCGCCACCGGCGCGCCGATCTGTTCTTCGATATAGCGGACATACTTGATCGCCTGTGCCGGCAGGTCTGCCCAGGAGCGGGCGCCGGCCGTAGTTTCCGACCAGCCCTCAAGCGTCTCATAGATAGGCTTAACGCGGGCTTGCGCCCCCATTGAGGCAGGCAAATAATCTATGCGTGATCCGTCCAGCTCGTAGCCCACGCAGACCTTGATCTCGGCAAGCCCGTCCAGCACGTCCAGCTTGGTCAGCGCGATGCCGGTGATCCCCGACGTCTTGACCGTCTGACGCACCAGCACCGCGTCGAACCACCCGCAGCGCCGCGGCCGGCCGGTATTGACGCCCACTTCGCGCCCGACGCTGGCCAGGTGCTTGCCGATCTCATCGTCGAGTTCGCAAGGGAAAGGGCCTTCCCCGACCCGGGTCGTATAAGCCTTGGTGATGCCCAGCACATAGCCGATCGCCGTCGGTCCGAGGCCCGAACCGGCAGCGGCCTGCCCGGCCACCGTGTTGGACGAGGTCACGAACGGATAGGTGCCATGGTCGTTGTCGAGCAAGGCGCCTTGCGCGCCCTCGAACAGGATACGGGCGCCCGCCCGCCTTTTGTCGTCGAGCACCCGCCAGACCTGGTCCATGAAGGGCAGGATTTCGGCAGCGACCGAAGTTAACTCGTCATAGATCTTCTGCGCGTCGATCTCGACCAGGCCCATGCCGCGCCGCAGCGCGTTGTGGTGCGTCAGGAGCCGCTCGATCTTGGGCATCAACGTATCGGGTTCGCTAAGATCAATCAGGCGGATAGCGCGCCGGCCCACCTTGTCCTCATAGGCCGGGCCAATTCCGCGCTTGGTTGTGCCGATCTTGAGCCCTGAATTGCTGTCCTCGCGGATGGCATCGAGTTCACGGTGCAGCGACAGGATCAGCGGCGCATTATCGGCGATACGCAGGATGTCGGGCGTGATCTCCACCCCCTGCCCGCGCAGCTTGGCCATCTCGCCAACAAAGTGGTGCGGATCAACGACAACGCCATTGCC
>CAKTFF010000345.1 GCA_934553185.1 uncultured Devosia sp. | reverse complement strand
TCGCTCTACGATGCCAAGGGCAAGGCGCGCGCTGATTTCGGGCTTGCCGATGTGTTCGGCGTGTCCATGTCGAGCCCGCCGCGCGGACCGGTGCAGAATGCTTATGTTGCGCTCAATGGTGATCACCCCATTGCCCAAGGTTTTGGCGGCGCGCAGCGTATCATCGGCGGCACGCAACTGATCGAGGTCAAGCCCACGACCAACGTCGAGCTGCCATTCCTGACCGTGCCGGATTTTCCGGACCTGCCCATGGAGGAAGTTTACCCCCGGCTGCCGCCGCAAGGGTCAGGCGTCGTTGCGCGAACCACATCGGGTGGCGGTCGCGTGGTCTATATTCCCTGGAATATCGGGGAAGTGTTCTGGACCTATCTGGCGCCAGACCAGGGACGCGTCATCACCAATGCGGTCAAGTGGGCGCTTGGCAAGCCGCAGGAGGCCGACATTTCTGGCCGTGGCGTCTTTGACCTTGCGCTGCACGAAAACGCCCATGGCCGGGCGCTCTGCGTGCTCAACTTGTCCAATCCCATGATGATGAAGGGTCCGCTTCGCGAGACTTACCCGGTGGGACCTCTTACCGTCAGCATCGAGGTGCCGGAGGGCCGTTCACCCAAATCCGCGCGGCTGCTGGTTGCGGACGAGGACGTCGCCTTCACGCTGGCGGACGGTCGCGCCACGGTCACTCTTCCGGTGCTGGAAACCTTGGAAGTCGTCCATCTGAGCTGGCACTAGCAGCGGCTATGGCCGACGGGAGGAGGGGACAATGCTGAACTACATTCTGAAGCGCCTGGTCTACATGATCCCGACCCTGATCGGCATGTCGATCATCTCCTTTGCCATCATTCAACTGCCGCCGGGCGACTATCTCACCTCGCTGATGTCGACGCTTGCCGATGGCGGCGCCCCGATCGATCCGGCGACGGTCGAGCGGTTGCGCGCTCAATACGGGCTCGATCAGCCGGTCTGGGTGCAATATGGCAAGTGGATGACCGGTATCCTGACCCGGGGCGACTTCGGCTTTTCCTTTGAGTGGAACCAGCCGGTGTCCGAGGTGATCTGGTCGCGCATGGGTTCGACCCTCGCTATCTCCTTTGCAGCGCTGATCTTTGTTTGGGCGGTGTCATTGCCCATCGGCATCTATTCAGCCGTTCGCCGCAATTCGGTGGGCGATCACGTCTTTACCTTCTTCGGCTTCATCGGCCTGGCCGTACCCAATTTCATCCTGGCGCTGACCTTGATGTATGTCTCGTTCCGCGTCTTCAACCAGTCGGTGGGCGGGCTGTTTTCGCCCGAATATGTGGATGCGCCCTGGAACTGGGCAAAGCTCTGGGACCTCGTCCTTCACCTTTGGATTCCTATAATCGTCATCGGCATGTCCGGCACGGCGGCGATGATCCGGATCCTGCGCGCCAACCTGACGGACGAGCTATCCAAGCCTTATGTCACCACGGCACGCGCCAAGGGCATGCCCGAATACAAGGTGATCCTCAAGTATCCTGTCCGCATCGCATTGAACCCGTTTGTTTCGGCGATCGGCTGGGTGCTGCCCGAATTGGTGTCTGGTGTCACCATCACCGCTATCGTGCTGAACCTGCCCACGGCCGGCCCCCTGCTGCTGCGGGCACTGGTGGCTCAGGACATGTACCTGGCCGGCAGTTTCATCCTCCTTCTCAGCATCCTGACCTTAGTAGGCATGCTGATTTCCGACATCCTGCTTGCGCTGCTTGATCCGCGCATCCGCTATAACTGAGGTGATGGCATGACCACGTCTCCCAGCCTCGATGCCAGGCTTGCCGAAGAGGGACCCGCGATCAGCGGCCTTCGCCCTGGCATGGATCCGATCTCCGACGCTGCTGCAGGTCAGTGGACACTGATCTGGCGCAAGTTCCTCCAACAGAAGGTTGCCCTGTTCTGCGGTGCGGTGATCCTTGCGCTCTATCTCGTCGGCGCACTTGCCGAATTCCTCGCGCCGGACCTCCCCGATGCCAGCCGCGCGCAATACACCTATGCTCCGCCACAAAGCATCGGACTCTGGACCCCGGACGGGCAGTTTCAGCCTCATGTGAAGGGCTATACGGTGGCTATCGACCCGGCAGCGTTGCGCCGAACCTTTGTTGTCGACGACAGCGTCATCGTCCCGATCGGCTTTTTTGTGGAAGGTCCGACGTACAAGTTCTGGGGCCTGTTCGAGAGCAACCGCCACCTGATCGGGCCGCTTGATCCCAACCAAACCATGTATCTGCTGGGTGCGGACCGGCTTGGCCGCGATCTCCTGAGCCGGCTCATCTATGGCACGCGCATTTCCATGTCGATCGGCCTTATCGGTGTATGCCTGTCGCTGATGCTCGGCGTGGTGCTGGGCTCCGTTTCGGGCTATTTCGGCGGTTGGGTCGATACCGTCATCCAGCGCATCATCGAGGTGGTGAGCGCCATGCCCACTATCCCCCTTTGGCTCGGGTTGGCTGCGGCGATCCCGCTGACCTGGTCTCCCATCACTGTGTATTTCGTGATCACCATCATTGTTTCGCTGCTAGGCTGGACAGGGCTGGCGCGCGAAGTGAGGGGGCGCTTCTTTGCCCTGCGCAACGAAGATTTCGTCACCGCCGCCAAGCTCGACGGCTCAGGCGAGCGCCGGGTGATCTTCCGCCACATTCTTCCGTCGCTCACCAGCCATATCCTGGCCGTGGTCACCCTCGCCGTGCCCTCGATGATCATTGCCGAAACTTCCTTGTCCTTTCTCGGGGTCGGGCTCAAGGCACCGGTCGTCAGCTGGGGTGTGCTGCTTCAGGATGCGCAGAATATCCGCTCGATCTCGACTGCGCCGTGGTTGCTGATCTGGCCCAGCCTTGCGGTGGTGATCGCCGTTCTGTCGTTCAACTTCTTTGGCGACGGCCTGCGCGACGCAGCCGACCCCTATGAAAGCTGAGGCGTGAATCATGGAAAAACCAGTTCTCAGCGTCGAAAACCTCTCGCTCGACTTTCATCTGCGCACCCACATCCTCCATGCCGTGCGCGAGGTCAGCTTCGCGCTCAATCGCGGGCGCACCCTGGCGCTCGTGGGCGAAAGTGGCTCGGGCAAGTCTGTCACCGCCCGTGCCCTGATGCGCATCGTCGATAAGCCTGGTCGCATGGTGGGTGGCAGGATCATCCTGCGACGCGATGG
>CAKTFF010000344.1 GCA_934553185.1 uncultured Devosia sp. | reverse complement strand
TCCGGGGCGGTTGCTCCTTCGGCGCTGGAGGGATCCAGTCTCTCCCGCAGTCGGCAGCACCATGGTGGAGATTTGCCGGGAGGTCAACGGCACCCGGAAGAATGCCAAAGAAAAAGGCGGGCATAAAAGCCCGCCTCCAAAATCAGCAGAGATCCTGTGTCTAGTTCAGGCGATTACCGACATCGGCAATGGCGCGATCAACCACCTGACCACCCTTGCGGCCCATTTCATCGGTCAACACCAGGCGGGCAGCCTCGATGGCAACATCAGCCGATCGGGCACGAACATCGGCGATGGCCTGGGTCTCGGCCTGGGCAATCTTGTCTTCAACGGCACGCGTGCGGCGAGCCACCAGTTCAGCCAAGGACGACTGGGCTTCGGAAGTAAGACGGGTAGCCTCATCCTGGGCCGCGGCGATGATGCCCTCGGCTTCTCGTTCAGCGGCAACGCGCTTTTGCTCATACTCCACCAGCAGGGCAGCCGCTTCTTCGCGCAGGCGCTTGGCTTGGGCAAGGTCATCAGCGATCTGCTTAATGCGGCCATCCAGCATTTTGCCGATCACGCCGAAGATGCCGAAATAAGCAACGCCAACCATGAAGATGACGAGGGCGACTAAGGCCCAGAAACTATTGTCCATCCACTCGGGCATAGCCTACTCCTTGCTTACCTTGGCGACGGCAGCGCGAACACTGTCACCGGGAATATCGCCAACCAGTTGCATCACCACGGTCTGCGCCGTTTCGGCCGCGATCTCATCGACATTGGCCATGGCAGAAGCCTTGGTCGCAGCAATGCGGGCCTCGGCTGCGGCAACCTTGGCGTTGAGATCGGCTTCAACGGCGGCGCGCTTACCGGCAATGTCGGCCTGCATGGCGCTGCGGTTTTCTTCAGCAATGGACTGCGCCTTAGCCTTGGCCGAGGCCAAGGCGGCTTCGTAAGCGGCAATGGCGGCGTCGGTCTGCTGACGGCTTGCATCGGCGGCGGCAAGGTCGGCATCGATCCGCGCCTTGCGATCTTCCAGCACCGAGCCAATGCGGGGCAGGGCCACGCGGCTCATGATGAGGTAAAGCGCGAGGAAGGTCAGCGCCAGCCAGGCCAGCTGCGAAGGGAACGTTGCGGGGTCGAATGGCGGGAAGATGTCGGAATGCCCGGCCTCGGTCGTGGCATGGGTGTCCTGACCCTCAACAGCATGGACGTCGACCGGCTCGCCATGGGTCGCATCGACAAGCGTGTCGAGGTTTTCTTCGCTTGGGGTTTCCGCCTCTTGGGCGAAGGCCTGCGTTGCCATTACATTCGGTCCCGTTCAAATTCAGCGGTCCGGATCAGAAACCGGACGAAAGAGCCGCAGCCGGATCGAGCCGGCTACGGCAGGTCGAGCGTGATCGCGTCTTAGGCGACGAACAGCAGGATCAGGGCAACCAGGAACGAGAAGATGCCCAGAGCTTCGGTCACGGCGAAGCCGAAAATCAGGTTACCGGTCTGGCTGGCAGCAGCAGACGGGTTACGCAGAGCGCCGGTGAGGAAGTTCGAGAAGATGTTCGACACGCCAAGGGCAGCGCCGGCCATGCCAAGGGTAGCAATGCCCGCACCGATAAACTTTGCCCATTCAGCTTCCATTTTGTAGTCCTTTCGAGGGTAGGTCTTGTGTTGCCGGCGGGACCCGCCGAGGAGGGACTCAACGTCTTAGTGTGATGGGTGAACCGCGTCGTTGAGATACATCGAAGTCAGCACTGCGAAAACATAGGCCTGCACTGCTGCTACGAGGAATTCGAGGGCCGTCAGAGCCACGCCCATGGCCAGGGGCAGAACAGCGCCCATCCAGCCGAGGAACCCGGCAGCACCCATGGTCACAACGAAGCCGGTGAAGACTTTGAGGGTGATATGGCCAGCCAAAATGTTGCCGAACAGGCGAACCGAAAGGCTGATCGGGCGCGACAGGAAGGACACCACTTCGATCGGCACCACGATCAGTAGCACCGGCGCCGGAATGCCCGAAGGGGCAAACAGCTTGAAGAACTTTAGGCCGTGTTTGGCAAAGCCATAGATCGTGACGACGCCGATCACCAGCATGGCCAGCGCAAAGGTGACGATGATGTGGCTGGTCACGGTGAAGAAGTAGGGGACCATGCCGAAAAGGTTCGCCACGAGAATAAAGGCGAACAAGGAGAACACGAAGGGAAAGAACACCATTCCCTGCTTGCCGGCCGAGCTGCGCAGCATGTTGGCGATGAACTCGTACATCATCTCCGATGCCAGCTGGATACGGCTGGGCACCAGCTGGCGCTTGCCGGGTGCCAGCAGCATGAAAGCGCTGGCCGCAACCACCGTGGCCACCATGAACAGGGCCGAATTGGTGAACGAGAAGTTCAGCCCGCTGCCGGCGGTGCCATCGCCGCCGAGATAGATCGGGACCATGTCCTCGATGACAAACTGGTGGATCGGATCAGTACCGGCCAAAGTGCAGCCCCTTGTTCGTCGTCATCAAATATCGTCCGGCTGCTGTGTATCCCCACCCGGGCCGGTGCCGGAGACGGGCGAGGCTTTCGCCTCGGCATTCATTTCCGTTACCGCGCGGATAACGTTGAGCACGCCTGCAGCAAAGCCCACCAAAAGCATGATGAGCAGGCCCCAGGGGCTGGTCTTGAGACCAAGATCGATCAGATAACCGATCCCGGTGCCCACGAGAATGGCCGCCGCAAATTCCGATCCCAGACGCAAACCGCGCGCTAGTCCCGTATTATCCGACGCGCCGCCCGAAGCTCTGTTGTCTTCCAGCTGACGTTCCCGCTTGGCAGAGGCTATACGCGAAGCGATATCGCTCGTCACCCCTTTGGCGCTTTCGGGCTGACCCTCGGTCTCTTGCGGTTTTGGCATCCGCGCGCTCCCCCTGGCCGGCTTTTTCCCCATAAGGGAGCGCCTTCTAAGTCGCGCGCAACATAGTGGTGGGGTCGGGAGGTGTCAAGACAGGCATGTTCCTGCTAAACCATTGCCAACGTTGATTTATCTGCGATCTGCGACGGGTGCGGCATGCTGTCCACAGCTGATCGTGGCAAAGTGGGGGCAGGAAGCGAGATTCTTAGGGCCACACGGCGCCCCGACAGACACCTTGCTCGGTGCCTCAGCTGGCTTCGCGGAAGCTTTCCGCTGTTTGCAGATCAACCGACACA
>CAKTFF010000343.1 GCA_934553185.1 uncultured Devosia sp. | reverse complement strand
ATTGTTTTCCTTAACTACCCGTAGGAATTAGGTTCTAATCCGTGCCCCTCCCGGCATACCACAGGCCTTTTCCCCATCGTTTGTGCCGCGTGACGCTTGGGCGCTTGCCACTTCGTGGCTGAGGACGGCAAACCAACAGCAGCCCCTAGCGGCGGGCAAAGAAATCAGATCAGAGTGCGGCACTTTTTCTCGAGCTGAATCGACTGCCGTGTCTCAGGACTTTTCCGATCTTCTCAAAGTGCTGGTGGCGACCGCCCTGGTGCTCACGCTGGGCACGCTGGCCATGCTGTATCTGCTCTTTCTGCTGGCGGAATACGGGAGTGATCTTCCCCTCCTCAGCACGCTGCCGCGCGGGCAACTGCCGGACCTGGTGCCGCTGCTGGGCGAGGCGCGGCTGTTCACCACGCTTGCGGCGGCCCACGTTACCTCTATGGGCCTGGCATTGATCATCACCAGCAACACGGTGGACATGGCGCTGCTGATCACCAGCAAGGCCGTCGCTGTGGTGATCACGGCGCTGCTGGGCTTTGTGGGTGGTCAGCTGGCCTATGGGCAGTTGCAGGGAGGAACAGGCTTTGCCTTGTCGGCGCTCACGCCGATGGTTATTGCGCTGGCGGGGTTTCTGCTGCTGTCGACCGTGCTCAGCGTGCAGCGGCTGCGCCTCTTCGGCAATCTGCGGTTTGTTGCGGCGCTGGTTCTGCTGCTCGCCGGGCCGCTGCTGCTGATTTTGCTTTAGGGTGAGGTGGAGAGAGGGGTGGTGCGCGTGGAGGCTTGGGTGCCACGCCCTCGTGGTTCGACAGGCTCACCATGAGGGCTGCTGGAAGAGCAACCTCATGTTCGCCGTCTTGGCGGTTCCGTTGACCAAAGTGTAATCGTCCATGCCGATGAGACCTCATGGTGAGCGTGTCGAACCACGAGGTCGGGAACGCCGATTTCGACGTGACTTATTTGTTCGACAAGCTCACCATGAGGGTTATTGCGAGCAGTCGCGGTCCTAAGCGGCCAGCGTGACCACGACGGCGCCCCGGGGCGTTGCCACGATGGTGTGCTCGTATTGCACGCAGGGGGCCGAGGGGCGGCTGACCAGGGTCCACTCGTCATCGTCCGACTTCTGATCGGCCATTTTGCCGCCCAGCGACAAGAACGGCTCGATGGTAAAAACGAGACCATCGGTGATGCGGCGGCGCTCGCCCTTGTCGGGCCAGGTGGCGATTTCGCCGGGCTCGTCATGGAGGCTGTCGCCGACGCCGTGGCTCGCGAGGTTGCGGATCAGCGTATAGCCGCCCTTTTTAGCGAACTTGCCGATTGCTTCGCCGATACCGGCGAGCGGGGCGCCGGCCTTGACCGCATTGATGCCGGCCCACATGGCCTTCTTGCCGTCGCGGCACAGGTTGTGCAGGCGCTGATCGCCTTTGCCGAGCACATAGGACGAGCCGCAATCGGCAAAGACGCCGTCTTTTTCAGCGGAAACGTCGATATTGACCAGATCGCCTTCACGCAGCACGCGCTCGCCGGGAATGCCGTGGGCAATCTCTTCGTTCACCGAGATGCAGGTGGCTCCGGGGAAATCATAGGTGATGATCGGCGCCGACATGGCCCCATGTTCGGCCAAGAGTTTCGCGCCGATCTCATCGAGCTCGAGCGTCGTCATGCCCGGGCGCATGGCGGCGGCCATGGCGTCTCGGGTCACCGCGCAGATGCGGCCAATGGCCTTGAGCCGTTCGAGCTGTTCTTCGGTGGTGATGGTCACTTGTGCGCCAGATAATAAGCGAGAAGGCCCTGGGTGGAGCTGTCGTGCCCCTGCCCCTCTTCCTTGCCCTCGACCTTGGGCAGCAGCGCCTTGGCCAGCTGCTTGCCGAGTTCCACACCCCATTGATCGAAGGAGTTGATGTTCCAGATCACCCCTTGAGTGAAGACCTTGTGCTCGTAAAGCGCGACGAGGGCGCCAAGGGTTTCGGGGGTCAGTTGCTCGTAGAACAGGGTGTTGGACGGGCGGTTGCCGGGGAAAACCTTGTGCGGGGTCAGCGCCTTGATTTCTGCCTTGTCCAAGCCCTGCGCCTTGAGTTCGGCATGGACTTCTTCCTCGGTCTTGCCCAGCATCAAGGCTTCGGACTGCGCCAATGCGTTAGCCACCAGCTTGTCGTGGTGGGGCGGCAGCGATTCGTGCGGCTTGGCGGCGACGAGGAAATCGGCTGGGATAACATCGGTGCCCTGGTGGATCAGCTGGTAAAAGGCGTGCTGGCCATTGGTGCCCGGCTCGCCCCAAACGATGGGGCCGGTGGACCAGCCGACCGGCTTGCCGGCGAGGGTGACCGACTTGCCGTTCGATTCCATGTCCTGCTGCTGCAGATAGGCCGGGAAGCGCGACAGGCGCTGATCATAGGGGAGAACGGCGTGGGTCGAGAAGCCCCAGACATTGCGGTACCAGACGCCGAGCAGCGCCATGATGACGGGCAGGTTTTCTTCGAGCGGTGCGGACAGGAAATGGCGGTCCATGGCGTCGGCGCCCTGGAGGAACTTGCTGAAATTATCGTAGCCCACCGCCAGTGCGATGGGCAGACCGATGGCGGACCATACCGAGTAACGGCCGCCAACCCAGTCCCAGAAGCCGAAGATGCGGTCTTCGCGGATGCCGAACTTGGCGCAAGCTTCGAGGTTGGTGGAAACGGCCGCGAAGTGGTTGGGCACCGCGTCCTCGCCCAGCGTATCGGCGATCCAGTCGCGCGCCGAATTGGCGTTGGTCATGGTTTCGTCGGTGGTGAAGGTCTTGGACGCAACGACGAACAGCGTGGTCTTGGGGTCCAGGTGCTTGAGCGTGTCGTGGATGTGGGCGCCATCGACGTTGGAGACGTAGTGGGCGCGCAGGTCGGCGCGGGTATAGGGCTCGAGCGCCAGCGTCACCATGGCCGGGCCGAGGTCGGAGCCGCCGATGCCGATATTGACCACGTCGGTGAACTGCTCGCCGCCATGGCCGCGGATCTGGCCCGAGCGCACGGCGTCGGTATAGTTGCCGATGGCGGCCAGCACGGCGCGCACATCGGGCATCACGTCCTGCCCGTCGACCGGCACCGGCTTGTCGCCCTGATAGCGGAGGGCCATGTGCATCACCGCGCGATTTTCGGTGATGTTGATATGCTCGCCCTCGCACATCTGATCGCGCCGTTCCTCGA
>CAKTFF010000342.1 GCA_934553185.1 uncultured Devosia sp. | reverse complement strand
CCGTGGCCAAGTCTCTCGACCACCTCAAGACCTTCAAGCGCTGGCAGTAGGGGCGATCAGCCGCGCGCCAGCGACGCGTTGTAATAGCGCTCGTCGTCGGTCACTTCCTCGCCCACCCAGGATGGAAGCTCGACATTCTGTGCGGCGTCCTCGAGTTCGACCTCGGCAATGATCAACCCCTGGTGGCGCGCCTCGAACACATCCACTTCCCAGGTGAGCCCGCCGAACGGCACCAAGTGCCGCCGCTTGCTGATCGTCGCCGGCTCAGCCATGGCCAGCAGTTCGCGCCCATCTTCCACGGGTATGGCATACTCGTATTCCGGCCGCGACAAACCGCTCACCTTGCCCTTGATGGTGACCGCCGCTTCGGTGTCATCCCACGTCCGCACCCGCACGGTCGCCTTGCTGTTGGATGACAGATAGCCCTGCCGGATCAGCCTGCTGCCCGTCGCCAGCGCCCGCCAGCTCTCATCCTTGACCAGAAACTTGCGCTCAATTTCGGTTCCCATCGCTCAAGCCTCCCCGGGCAGCAAGGCCCAGTACTTTTCGAACCGCGCCCGAAGTGCCGACGGCCGCTCAGCCGCCAGTTGGCGCCCCAGAACAAATGCGCCTTCAGACAGTTTGGCCTGCTGCCCGGCAATTGCTTTGCGCACGACGTCGCGTTCCCCCGCACCAAGAATGTCCATTTTCCCCAGCGTGTCTTCGAGCACCGCAAGGTTGTGGTGATCCCCGAGTTTGTCGCCAAGCTTGCCAAGCGCATCCTTGCGAGCGGCAAGCATTGCGGGGGCAGCTGGCAAGAACAGGCCAACATGGTGCCAGTGATATTTCACAACCTTGCGCCAATCGTGCATCTGCTCGGGCGCCTGTGTGTGCTCCGCGCTGTGCATCGCCTTGCGCATCCCCCGATAGGTTTTTTCGAGACCATCGCCGATCCGTTCAAACCTGCTTCCGGTCAGGTGCCAATGGCTGGCGCGCTCGCCCGCTTCCTCGAAGATCTGGCGAAAGTCGCCCAGCAGCTTTTCGGGCGATGCCGTCTGGGCGCTTTCCTTCTCGCGGGCGTCAAACGCAGCACCAACCTTGTTGGTGAGCTCGGACGGCATGGCATCAGGCCCGCTATGCTTGATGTCGAACGTCACCAGCGCCAACCAAGTCTCCTCCATCACCGCAGCGTCGCGCGTGCTCGACAAACCATTCGCCGCTTCCCGGAACGCCTTGTTTTCCTCGGCGAAGCCATCGAAATGCGGTTCTACCAAGCGAACCAGACCACGCAGCTTCTTGCAGCGCCGCCGCACGCGATGCACCACATCGTCGAACGCGTCAGCGCCCGCCCCGCTCTCCTCGATGGCCTTGCTGATCTGCTCGCCGGCAATCTCGCGCACCTGGTGCGCTATGCGGCGTCGCTGGGTAAATTCGAAGCTCATGAACATCAACCTGTACGAACGACGGTGCGAGTGCCGTTGCATTCACCTCAAACACAAAAGGCCGCCTCCAAGGAGACGGCCCTTCGTGGGAGTTCTTGTGGTTAGCGCTTCAGAGCGTCGCGGGCATCATCCTTGATGTCGCCGACCTTCTGCTGCAGCTTGCCTTCAGCCTTGTCGGCCTTGCCTTCAGCCTGAAGACGCTCATCGCCGGTTACAGCGCCCGCGACATCCTTGAGCGTGCCCTTGACCTGCTTGCCGACGCCGTCAACTTCATCTTTGTGCATGAAAGCCTCCTGTATTGGTTGGTGATAAAACAACGCCCTTTCACTCAACACGTTCCGAACCGACAGCGCGCCTCCGCATCACGGCTCTGCTATTTGCCCATTGGCGAAGGGAGCGCCCCTCTGCTAAACGCCCGACATGCCCGGACCCATGCCGACCCTGCTCGACTACTTTCCGCCCCTCGACCCCTATCTCAACGTCATCCACGTCGATGACGATATTCTGGTCGTCGACAAGCAATCGGGTCTCCTCAGTGTTCCGGGCAAAGACCCTTCCCTATGGGACTGCATCGAGCACCGCGCCCGCCAGCGCTGGCCGACCGCCGGCCTGTGCCATCGGCTCGACAAGGATACGTCCGGCGTCCTGGTCCTCGCGCTCAACAAGCGGGCACACGGCCGCATCGGCTCGCAGTTCGAGCACCGCAAAACCACCAAGTCCTATGTCGCGCGGGTTGCGGGCATTGTCCAAGCCGATACCGGCCTGGTCGACCTGCCCCTCGCCACCGATTGGGAAAACAAGCCCCGTCAGCGCGTCGATCATGAAAACGGCCGCCCAGCGCAAACCGAATGGGTCGTTCTGGATCGTGAAGCCAACGCCACACGTCTGCGCCTTCATCCGCTGACCGGCCGGACACACCAGTTGCGGGTGCACATGAAGGCCATCGGCCATGTAATCCTTGGCGATGCGTTTTATGCCGAACCGCCCGAGTTCGCCGCAGCCGATCGCCTCCAGCTCCACGCCGCCGAGCTGGGCCTCACCCATCCCACCACCGGCGAAGTCATCACCTTCAAAGCGCCCGTTCCGTTCTAGTCGTCCTTGCGCAGCGACACTTCGATTCGCTGGAAAATCTCACCCGCCTTCATGGTCGCCAGCCACGCGCGGAACGCCGCTACATCGGCAAAGCCAGCCCGCCGCGCATCGGCGTCCCCAACATCGTCGGGGTCAATCTCATCCATCGCCCCGATCTGCAGCAGTCCGATCTTGGTCTTGAGCGTCCCGCCGGGCTTCACCGTCGGCCGGTTCCAGCGGCGAAACACCAGGTCCACGCGGCCCGCCGCGATCTCTTCGAGCAGGTCGCGCTTGAGCAGCATCAGCCCAAAACCGCCGTCGCCGTCATCTCGATCCGCAAGCCCTTGGCCAGCAGTTCCTTGACCACGACCGTAGCCCGAACCGGAAACGGCTGCTCGGTGAAGAACTCCCGGTAAACCGCGTTCATTCCGGGCGCATCCGCCGCATCCACCAGAAAAACTTGCACCATCACCAGATTGCGCAGCGAGCCACCGGCGGCGGCAAGGGCGATCTGCAGGTTCTCGATACAGCGCCTTGCCTGCTGCTCGATCCCGCCACCGACGATCTCGCCCGTCACCGGATCTTCGGCAATCGCCACCAGCCACAGATGCTGCCCGGCGCGCACCGCATCGCTGATGGGCGCCGACGATGGTGCGATCCCGGTTTCAATACGTTCGATCA
>CAKTFF010000341.1 GCA_934553185.1 uncultured Devosia sp. | reverse complement strand
TTTGCCGGCGCGGCTTTGTGGCTGGACCTCCCCCAGGTTCTGCTCAAAAACAATATCGGGCCGATCTTCAGCCAGCCTTTGGGCGCGCTGATCGGCATTCCGCTGCTCAGCCATCAGCTGGGCTATCTCAATATCCTGCCGCTTTATGCGGTGTTGCTGCTGGTAACGCCGCTGGTCATCATGGTGGGTCTGCGCCAGCCCTGGCTCATGCTGGCCGTATCGGTGGCGCTCTGGTGCGCTGCCGGGCAATTCCGGCTCAATATCCCGAGCTTTCCCAATAGCGGGGGATGGTTCTTCAACCCATTCAGCTGGCAGCTGCTGTTTGTTGTGGGTCTGCTGTCTGGCACAGCGATGAAGGTGGGCAAGAGCTTTATTCCCTTCAATCGCGCGCTGTTTGCCCTGGCCTCCGGCTTTGTGCTGCTGGTGCTCTTCTGGGTCAGGATCCCGGCTTTGGGCGAGGCGGGGCGGGGCGTTCTGGGCGCCCTGTCCAAGGCTGGCGCGCCGTTCTATCTGGTCTGGTTCGACAAGACCTTTCTGGCGGCGCCGCGGCTGCTGCATGCGCTGGCGCTGTTTTATACCCTTGGGCACTGGGGGATCATGCGTCGCCTGGCTGCCTCGCCGCTGGCTGCGCCATTTCGCCTGCTCGGGCGCCAGGGTCTTGCCGTATTTGCTACTGGAACCGTACTCAGCATGGCGCTACAGGTGGCAAAAACCGGGCGCGATCCCGAACCCTTGTTTGATGGCCTTCTGCTGGGCGGCGGCATTGTGCTGCTTCTGGCATTGGCCTGGATTCTTTCCGCGACGGCGCAACTGCGCCGTTCTCCCCTTGCCGACGTCCAACCCGCCTCCAGGAATTGATAATGGACAGTGCCGCTCAAATCACCGCCACGCCGCTGGCTGCTCACCGCATGGGCGGGCCAGAACTGGCCGTCATCGTTCCCACCTTCAACGAGCAGGGCAATGTCGTGCCCCTGGTCGAGCGGCTCGAAGTCGCGCTGGCCGGCATTGAATGGGAACTGATCTTTGTGGACGACAACAGCCCCGACGGCACGGCGGACGCCGCCTGGGCGCTGGCGCGGCAATACAGCAATGTGCGCTGCATCAAGCGCCTGGGCCGTCGCGGCCTGTCATCGGCCTGCGCCGAGGGCATCCTCTCGACCAACGCGCCCTTTGTGGCGGTGATGGATGGCGACCTGCAGCACGACGAGGCGATCCTGCCCACCATGCTGGCCAAGGTTCGGGCGGGCGCCGACATCGCCGTGGGCTCGCGCTATTCGGGCGATGGCTCGTCGGGCGAGGGCTTCACGGCGGTGCGGCAATGGGGCAGCACGGTGGCGACGCGTTTGTCGACGCTGGTGGCGGGGCAGGAACTCGCCGACCCGATGAGCGGCTTTTTCATGGTGCGCCGCGATCTTTTCGTGGATGTCGCGCCCAAGCTCTCCACCGATGGCTTCAAGATCCTGCTTGACCTGGTCGTGACCGCCAGCCGCCATGGCACGCAGCCGGCCATCGCCCAGGTGCCCTATACGTTCCGCCAGCGCAACAGCGGCGAAAGCAAGATGAGCCCGCTGGTGGTGATGCAGTTTCTCGGCCTTTGGCTCAGCAAGCTGACCGGCGGCGTGCTGCCCACGAGCTTTCTCCTGTTTGCCCTGGTGGGTTTCAGCGGGGTGGCGGTTCACCTTGCTGTTCTGTGGTTCTTCACTAGCGTGGTGCCGCAGCCCTTCCTTGTGGCGCAGATCGTGGCGACCATAGTGGCGATGACCTGGAACTTCTTTATCAACAACACCCTGACCTATTCGGACCGCAAGCTGCGCGGGGTCAAGATGTGGACCGGGCTGCTGGTGTTCTATCTGGTCTGCTCGCTGGGCGGCATCGCCAATGTGTCGATCGCTTCGCTGGTTTATGAGGCGCGTCCGGTGCCGTTTATCGCCGGCTTGGCCGGGGCGTTGATGAGTTCGGTGTTCAACTACTCGGTGACGCGGATCTTCACCTGGAAGTAGTGGCGGAACAGCGCGGGTGATCAAGACCGGACGCATGGCACGAGAGGCTGGAACCGCGCTTGCGGTTCTGGCCATCTATGTCCTGACGCTGCTGTTGCCGCTGCACCAGTCGGCGGCGCTCAGCCGCGAGCTGGCGACGCTTGGCTTTCAGAACACCAGCCTTTGGACGGTTTGCATGGGCGGCGAAGTACCGTCGCCCGACGATCCAGCGCCCGCCAAATGCGCGCTCGCATCAACCGGCAAGCATCATTTTGCCATGGTGCTGCCCCCCGCGCCACCCGTTCTGCCAGCTAGAGTAGCGGCACCAGCGAGACTCGCGCTTGCCCCGCTGCACGGCTCGACACGTGTTCCCGACCATGTCGGGCAAGCCCGGGCGCCCCCACAGGCCTGATCTCATCTTCCTTGACCTTCTGATCGCCGGAGGGCCGCGCATGAGGCGCGCCCACGGCACCATTCCCCATGCTTATTGGAGCATTTCATGCGCCTTTCTCTTTCCCTTTTTGCCCTTGCCCTGGCTTGTGCCACGCCTGCTTTGGCCCAGGACGCCGCGCCTGCTGCAGCCACGCAGGCACAAGCGCCCGTCACCCTTGGCGATCTCGCCATTTCCGGCGCCTTCAGCCGGGCGACCCTTCCCAATGCGCCGGTGGGCGGCGGGTTCTTGTCGATCACCAACAATGGCGCAGAGGACGATGTGCTGGTCTCGGCAAGCGCGCCCATCGCTGCCCAGACGCAGCTGCACGAAATGTCGGTCGAGGATGGCGTCATGCGCATGCATGAAGTCGAGGGCGGCATCCCCGTGCCGGCGGGCACGACGGTGACGCTGTCGCCGGGCGGGCTGCACATCATGTTCATGGGCCTGACCGGCGCCATCGTCGAAGGCGAAACCGTGCCGGTGACCCTGTCGTTTGAGAAGGCAGGCACGGTGACCGTTGATCTTCTGGCCGGTCCGACCGCCTCGACTGCGCCTGCCATGTGACAAGGGCGAGCAGTGGCGAAAGGCAAGTGGCTCTCCTATGCTGGCCCGACCAGCGGAGGAAAAGCCTATGAGTTTTCGCGCACTGCTCACCACCAAGGACAAGGACGGCAGGGTTTCCTCAGCCGTCCAGACGCTTGAGAACTCCGATCTCCCCGAGGGAGACGTCGTGGTGGAGGTCGATTGGGCCGGCCTCAACT
>CAKTFF010000340.1 GCA_934553185.1 uncultured Devosia sp. | reverse complement strand
CCACAAGGGCTGCGCCGATGCTGGCAAGCCTCAACCGGCGGGTAGCGAACATGAAGGGGTCTCCTGTAAAACGATCCCATCCAATATGGGAAGCTCGGCGAAAAGTTCATCCCCACCGCAAAAGAAAACGGCGCCCATCGGGCGCCGTTCCATTCCTCGGCGTCTAGATCGTTACGCCATGGCCTTCTGCAGGTTCTGGTCGATGGCATCAAGGAAGCCCAGCGTCGAAAGCCAGGGCTGATCAGGGCCGACGAGAAGCGAGAGATCCTTGGTCATTTTGCCTTCCTCGATCGTGTCCACCGTGACCTTCTCGAGGGTCAACGCAAACTTGGCCAGGGCCTCGTTGTCGTCGAGCTTGGCGCGATGAGCGAGGCCCCGCGTCCACGCGAAAATGGAGGCTGTAGAGTTGGTTGAGGTTTCCTTGCCCTGCTGATGCTGGCGATAGTGGCGGGTCACGGTACCATGAGCCGCTTCAGCCTCGACGATCTTGCCATCAGGCGTCGCCAGAACCGAGGTCATGAGGCCCAAGGAGCCGAAGCCTTGCGCCACGATGTCGGACTGCACGTCGCCGTCATAGTTCTTGCAGGCCCACACATAGCCGCCGCTCCACTTGAGAGCGGAGGCAACCATGTCGTCGATGAGACGGTGCTCGTACCAGATCTTCTTGGCTTCGAACTGTTCCTTGAACTCCGCTTCATAGATTTCCTGGAAGATGTCCTTGAAGCGGCCGTCATAGGCCTTGAGGATGGTGTTCTTCGTGGAAAGGTAGACAGGGACGCCGCGAGCCAGGCCGTAGTTGAAGCTGGAATAAGCAAAGTCGCGGATCGAGTCGTCCAGGTTATACATGGCCATGGCGACGCCGGCGCCGGGGGCCTGGAACACTTCGTGTTCAATGACCTGGCCATCTTCGCCGGTAAACTTGATGGTCAGCGTGCCCTTGCCGGGGAAGGTGAAGTCGGTGGCGCGGTACTGGTCACCAAAGGCATGGCGGCCCACGATGATTGGCTGGGTCCACCCTGGCACCAGGCGCGGCACGTTCTTGCAGATGATTGGCTCGCGGAAGATCACGCCGCCAAGGATGTTGCGGATGGTGCCGTTGGGCGACTTCCACATCTTCTTGAGCTTGAATTCTTCAACGCGTTGTTCATCGGGGGTGATGGTGGCGCATTTAATGCCTACGCCATGCTTCTGGATGGCTTTGGCGGCATCCACGGTGATCTGGTCGCTGGTTGCGTCGCGGCTCTCCACCGAAAGGTCGTAATACTCGATCGGCAGATCGAGATAGGGATGGATGAGCTTGTCCTTGATGGCCTGCCAGATGATGCGGGTCATTTCATCGCCATCGAGATCGACGACCGGGTTGGCGACTTTGATCTTGCTCATCGAAAAGTTCTCCCTGAATTCAGCAATTTCGGCCGGTTAGCCAGTTCTGCGAGCCCTATAGCATTGGCAGAACAGGCCGGAAAGGCAACAAACGGCAAGGGGCCTTGCCAGTTGACGGCGCATGGCGCCATCCCTACGTGTGCCGCTCCCGTGCCCAAAGGAGTTCATATGCTGAAGCCTGATCCCGCAGATCCCATCGTTGTCACCGGAATGGGTGCTGTCAGCCCGCTGGGCGTTGGAGTGGATGCGCTTTGGCAGGGGTTGATGGAGGGGCGTAGCGGCATCGTGCACAACGACCGCTTCGACACGGCGGATTTCGTCAGCCATATTGCGGGCTTGGTGCCGAGCAAGGAGAAGCAGGCAAACGGCTTTGATCCTGCCGACTTCATTGACGGCAAAGAGATCAAGAAGATGGACCTGTTCATTCAGTATGCCGTCGGCGCAGCAAGCGAAGCGCTCGATCAGGCGGGGTGGCACCCCACCTCTGCCGAGGATCAGGCGGCGACGGCTACAGTGATCGGGTCTGGCGTTGGCGGCTCGCCAGTTATGGCGCGCGCCGTTGAGACGATCCAAGTCAAAGGCGCGCGTCGCTTGTCGCCCTTCACCGTTCCGTCCTTTCTGGCAAACCTTGCAGCAGGCTGGCTCTCCATTTTGCATGGGTTTCGTGGCCCAATCGGGACGCCGGTCACGGCCTGCGCAGCATCTGCCCAGGCGATCGGCGATGGCATGCGCCTTATCATGACCGGTGAAGCAGAAGTTGCCGTCGTCGGTGGGGCAGAGGGTTCGGTTGATCCAATTTCGGTTGGTGGCTTTGGAGCGTCGCGCGCTCTGACAGCAAGCCACGGCGATGCTCCGCACAAGGCGTCGCGGCCATTCGACAAAGGCCATGACGGTTTTGTTCTTTCCGAAGGCGCTGCGGTGCTGGTCATTGAAAAGCTCAGCCATGCGCTTGCTCGCGGCGCTACGCCGCTTGCTGTGGTTGCAGGCTATGGCACCTCGGCGGACGCATACCACCTCACGGCGGGCTCGCCCGATGGGGCCGGTGCCCAGGTGGCCATGCGCAACGCCCTTGCTATGGCCGGCATCGACCAGAGCCAGGTTGGCTATGTGAACGCCCATGCCACTTCGACAGCCGTTGGCGATACGGCTGAGATCGCCGGCATTGCTGCAGTGTTTCCGGGGCGTGGCAAGGATTTGGCCGTGTCTTCCACCAAGTCGGCAACGGGGCACTTGCTCGGTGCCGCCGGGGCGCTGGAGGCGATCATTTCGGTGAAGGCACTTCGCGAGAACATGCTGCCGCCCACCATTAATCTCGACGATCCGGTGCAAGAGGCTGATGTGTTCGACCTGGTTCCTAATCAGGCGAAGGCGAAGAACCTGGACTATGTTCTGTCCAATTCTTTTGGCTTTGGCGGCGTGAATGCTGCGTTGGTGCTGGGAAAGGCGCCGGCCTGATTACTTGGGCGGCAGCGTTGCAACAAACTGGCGCGCTCGGACGATCCACGATTCGAGCGCGTCGTCGTCTTCGAGGGCATCGCCGGATACTTCTATGAAGCCTGACATGGTTCGGGGTCCCATCTGCACCGGACTGGCGCCGGGCAGAGCCAATGTGTCTTCGTAAGCCTCTTTGCCGACGCGCACGAGCAGGCTCCCTTCACGTGTGGGGCAGACGAGCATGTTGCCGTCCAGCATAAAGCAACGCCCGCCAAACATCCGCCTTTCAGTTACGACTTGCTGATGTTTCAAGAAGTCGCGAATGCGGTTGGACAAATCCTGACAAGCTAGACTTTCCATG
>CAKTFF010000339.1 GCA_934553185.1 uncultured Devosia sp. | reverse complement strand
AGATGCGCCGCGCCCCACGCTCCATCAGCACCTGCGTGAAGCCGCCCGTCGAGGCGCCGACATCGAGGCACGTCTTGCCCTTGGGGTCGATCTTGCCTGCGTCGAGCCCCGCCACCAGCTTCAGTGCCGCGCGCGACACGTAATTGGCGGCGGGATCGTTGAGAAGCACAAGGTCATCGCGCCCCACCATCTGGTTGGGCTTGTGCGCCGGCGTGCCGTTGATACTCACCGTGCCGCGCAGGATGGCGTCACGCGCCCGTGCCCGGCTGGGCACCAGCCCACGTTGCTCCAGAGCAAGATCGAGGCGGATGCGTTCGCTCACCCTTCAACCAGATTCTTGACCTTGGCCACCGCCGTGTCCTGGGCTTCACCATAGGCGACGGTGCCTTCAAACGAGCCATCTGCGCCGATCAGAAAGGTCGAAGCCGTGTGGTTGACCAGGTAATAGGGGTCATCCTCGGCAAAGCCTTCGGCCTTCTCGCCGACGGCTCCAAACGCCGCCTTGATCGCCTCGGTCTGCCCATCATCGCCGACAAGGCCGATAATGGAAGGATCAAAACCCTCCACGTAACCCTTGACGACATCGAGCGTATCGCGCGCCGGATCAACGGTCACAAAGATGATGCGCAGCTCTTCGGGCGTCAGCCCCAGCTGTTCCCGCCAGGCGGTTGTTTCAGCCAGCGTCGTGGGGCACACATCGGGGCAGAACGTATAGCCGAAGAACACGAGGCTTGGCGTGCCGCGCAGGCTATCCTGGCTGAATTCGCCGCCCTTGGTCGAGGCCAGCGCGAAGGGCTGTCCTGTCACGCCCAGCGGTCGTGCAGGCGGGCGAAACACGTAGAGGGCGGTGGCACCAATGGCGACCACGGCCACCAGCGCCCAAAGCACAAAACGAAAATTGCGGAGAGATTTGTTGTCGGTCATCACGCCTCAGTGGCACGACCCCATGGTTCGTTTAAGCTCACCGTGAGGTCTGTTGTGGGCTCGGCATTCAACCGGCCTCTTAGCCAAGCTCAATAGCATAGTAGCCCTCATGGTGAGCCTGTCGAACCACGAGGGCGTGCCAGTAATGGCACAAGACCCACTATCAAGCGTCCAACGGCTCGGTGCCAGTGGGCTTTCCGTCGCGGCTGAGGGTAATCTTTTCGATGCGGGCTTCCGCCGTTCGCAGCAGCGTTTCGCAATGGGCCTTCAGCGCCTCACCCCGCTCATAGATCGAAATCGATTCCGCCAGCGGCGCCCGGCCAGACTCCAGCTTGCCGACGATTTCTTCCAGCTGCGCGAGCGCCGCCTCAAAGCTCAGCGTCTTGACGTCGTCATTGTCGGCCATTGGCGTGTCCTAGTCTTCGAGGCGCCCGGTGGCGCCGTCCATCAGCATGGCGACATGGTGGGCAACGCCGCCTGCCAGTCCCTTGAGGTCATAGCCACCTTCAAGCAGCGAAACAACACGGTTGCCGCATGATCGCTCGGCTTCGTCCATCAGCTTGCCGGTTAGCCAGCCATAATCGCTCGATTGCCAGAGCAGTTGCGCCAGCGGATCGCGCTCATGGGCATCAAACCCGGCCGAGATGATGAGGAGGTCGGGTGCAAAATCCCGTAGCGCCGGAATGATGCGGCTCAGATACGCTTCCCGCATCGTCTCGCCGTCCGTCATGGGATTGAGCGGGGTATTGGCGATGTTGCCGACGCCTGTTTCGCTCGCCTTGCCCGTGCCGGGAAACAACGGCATCTGGTGGCTCGAGGCATAGAACACGGTCGGGTCATCCTTGAAGATGTCCTGCGTGCCATTGCCATGGTGAACATCGAAATCGACGATGGCCACGCGCTCAGCACCATATTTGCGTTGCGCCTCGCGCGCCACGATGGCGGCCGTGTTGATGAGGCAGAAGCCCATGGGCGTGGCGATCTCGGCATGGTGCCCAGGCGGCCGAATGGCGCAAAACGCATTGTCCACCTCGCCCAGCAGCACCGCATCGAGCGCCAGCAGCGCCCCGCCCAATCCTGTCGCGGCGACACCCAGCGACTGCGCCGACACAAACGTATCTGCATCGATCTGCCCGATCCCTTCGGCGGGCCGGGCTTGCCGAAGGATGTCGAGGTAAGCTCTGTCATGCACCAGTTCAGCCAGGGCAAGATCTCCCGAAGGGGCCTCCCGCCGCACCAGCCTGTCGAAACGTCCCTGCGACAAAGCCTCTTCCACCGCTCGGATGCGGTCCGGGCGCTCGGGATGACCCTGCGGCGTCACGTGATCGGCAAAATTTGGCTGGCTGACGAGCATCGTGGTCATGATACGGCTTTCGATCCCTGGCGCGGCTCGTCTTGACGAGGCGATGGCGCATTGTCAAACAACCCACCATGTTCAACTCAGTTGCCGATCCGCAAACCGTCGAGCAAGCCGCGAAAATCCTGCGCGCGGGCCGGCTCTGTGCTTTCCCCACCGAAACGGTCTATGGCCTGGGTGCCGACGCCACCAATCCCGATGCCGTGCTCGCCATCTATCAGACCAAGGGCCGCCCGCGATTCAACCCGCTGATCATTCATTGCCATGACCTCGCCATGGCGCAAGGTCTCGCGGAGTTCTCGCCGCTCGCCCTTAGTCTCGCCGCGCTCTGGCCAGCCAGTCTCACCCTGGTTCTCCCGGCGCGGCAGGGCAACGGCATTGCCGATGTAGCAACAGTCGGCCTCGACACGGTCGGCATCCGCATCCCCGATCATCCGCTGGCTCGCTCACTCATCAACACCGTCGGTCGGCCGCTCGCCGCTCCATCGGCCAATCCATCCGGCAAGCTCTCGCCCACCAGTGCCGATCAGGTCCGCCACGGTTTTGGGGGACGCGTGCCGGTTCTCGATGGCGGCGCCTGCCGGGCTGGCGTTGAATCCACCATTCTCCAGGTTGAGGGCGACCGGGTTGTGCAATTGCGGGCAGGGGCCCTGGCCCGCCAGCACATCGAACGCCAGCTTGGGATCACGATCGCGCTTGCCGCCCCCGAAAGCGCTATCTCGGCGCCCGGCATGCTCAAGAGCCACTACGCCCCCAATGCGCTGATCCGGCTCGACACCACGCCGCAACCCGGCGAAGCCTTCCTCGCTTTCGGCCCGTCAGGGGATTTCGCCGGCCCCACGCGCAACCTTTCCCCCGTCGGAGACCTCCACGAAGCCGCCCGCAACCTCTTCAGCTTGCTCGGTGAGCTC
>CAKTFF010000338.1 GCA_934553185.1 uncultured Devosia sp. | reverse complement strand
GTGCCCTCGGTGATGATGGCGCCACCGGCAACGAGGACCTTACGTAGAATATCGTCGACGGCTTCGGCGCTTTCGGCCTGGTGGCTGAGGACGAAGCCGGGCGTGCCCGGCACGGGCGCATCTTTGCCGGCAGTCTGGGCAATCTGGTCGCGACCGAAGAGGACGAAGGACATGCCGTTGGGGAAAAAGAAGGCGACATGATCCTCCCCTGCCCCGATCTCGTCATCGGCGATCCCGAACAAGGCGCGGTAGAAGCTGAACGCCCGATCGAGATCGTCGACGCCGATGGTGATGATGGAGATCGCGGGCTTCATGAAGGCTCCTGAACGGGGTGCACCAGCCTAAGGCCCGGCTTCGCCATAGTAGACGCAGATGCGCTGCCCGCCAATCTGATGCACGGCGATCTCCATGTCGTAGATGGCACGCAGCACCTCGGTGGTGATGATCTCGCTTGGGCGGCCTTGAGCCGCGACCTTGCCGTTCTTCATGGCGAGGATGTCGTCGCTGTACCATGAGGCAAAGTTGATGTCGTGAAGCACGAGAACAACCGTCTTGCCCAGGTCGTTTGCGGCGCGGCGCAACAGCGTCATCATGCCGGCGGCGTGTTTCATGTCGAGGTTGTTGAGCGGCTCGTCGAGGAGGACGTAGTCGGTGTCCTGGCAGAGGACCATGGCGACGAAAGCGCGCTGGCGCTGGCCGCCGGAGAGTTCATCCAGAAAGCGGTCGGCGAGGTCCAGGAGGTTGAGATAGCCAATGGCTTGGTCGATGCGCTGCCGATCGTCGGCGGTCAGACGTCCCTTGCTGTAGGGGTAGCGGCCAAAGCTCACCAGATCACGCACGGTCAGCCGCGCCGTCATGTGATTGTCCTGCCGGAGGATGGACAGGCGCCGGGCGAGCTGATCGCTCGGTGTGCGGCTGATGTCGAGGCCATCCACCAGAACGGTGCCGCGATCCATGCCCATGAGGCGGCTGATCATGCCGAGGAGCGTGGATTTGCCGGCGCCATTGGGGCCGATGATGGAGGTGATGCCGCCTTTGAGCAGACGAACCGACACGCCATCGACGACGCAAGTGTCGCCATAGCTCTTGGTCACTTCGGTGGTGACGATCATCGGGCCGATCTCCGCAGCACCAGAAAGAGGAAAACCAGACCGCCCAGAAACTCGATGATGATCGATAGCGCGGTGTCGAAGGCAAAAACCCGCTCAAGCAGGGTTTGTCCGCCGACCAGGGCGATGATCCCCAGGAGGATGGCGGCAGGCAGCACGAAGCGATGCTTGCTGTTGCCTATGAGAGAATGGGCAAGCGTTGCCACAAGCAAGCCGAAAAAGGTCACGGGACCAACCAGGGCGGTCGAGACCGAGACGAGGATGGAGACGAGGATCAGGATGACGCTGACGGTGCCCTTATAGGGGACGCCCAGGTTGATGGCGTGGGCGCGGCCAAGGTCAAGGACGTCGAAGGCATGCATGAAGCGAAAACCCACAAGCGATACGGCGACAACAGTGATCGTCGCGATGCCGAGAAGCACCGGATCGGTCATCGAAAAGCTGGCAAAGAAGCTGTCCTGCAGGACATTGAAGGCGCCGGGATCGAGCATGCGCTGCATGAAATTGCTCAGGCTGCGAAACAGGATGCCAAACACGATGCCGATCAGAACCAGAAGGTGGAGGCTCCGCTCCTCGCCAAGAAACAGCCAGCGGAACAGGAGGCTGGATGCCCCCACCATCACAAGGACCTCGACCAGGAACTGGATCTGGGGATCGATGCTGATCAGCGCGCCGGCGCCGAGAAAGAAGACGATCGCGGTCTTGATCAACACATAAAGCGCATCGAAGCCCATGATCGAGGGCGTGAGAATTCGGTTGTTGGTGACAGTCTGGAACAGAACGGTGGAGACAGCGACCGCGTAGGCAACGAGCACCAGCGACAGGAGCTTCTTGCCACGAAAGGAGAGAACAAAGCTCCAGCTGCCCTTGGCGCCCAAGGTCATGAACAGCGTGACCGACAGGAGGGCCAGGAGGAGAAGGCCGACGAGAACGAGCGTGGGCCGGCTCCAACGAAGGGCGGAAGTCGTGCTGGCGAGAGCGCTCATGCCGGGCTCCGCTGGGTGCGCAGCAGCAGGACGATGAAGGCAAGGCTGCCCACGACGCCCATCACCACCGAAATGGGGATTTCGTAGGGGAAGCGGATCAGCCGCCCGGCAATGTCGCAGCCCAGCACCACGGCGCTGCCGCCGATGGCCACCCAGGGCACCGAGCGGCGCATATTGTCCCCGATCAGCAGGCTAACGACATTGGGCACAACGAGGCCCAGGAAGGGAATGGTGCCGACGGTCACGAGCACCACGGCGGAGACGACCGCGACGATTACCAGGCCCAGAGTAACGATGGCCCGGTGGTTGAGCCCCAGATTGGTGGAAAAATCCTTGCCCATGCCGGCAAGGGTCATCCGGTCTGCGGCGAGGAGGGCAAAGGCGGCCGAAGCAAAGCCGATCCAGAGCAGTTCGTAGCGGCCACGCAGGACACCGGAGAAGTCGCCCATCTGCCAGGCCAGCAGCGAGGCAACCAGATTGGTGCGGTAGGCGATAAAGGAGGTCGCTGCGCCGATGACGCCGGCGAGCATGATGCCGACGAGCGGCACAAGCAGCACGTCGCGCAGGGGCACGGCGCGGAGGATGCGCAGGAACAGGGCCGTGCCGGCAAGCGCGAAAGCGGCCGAAACGCTCATCTTGGCCAGCAGCGGCCAGCCCGGCGCGAGAAGGGTCACGAGGAGAAAACCCAGCCCCGCCGACTCCATCGTGCCGGTGGTGGAGGGTTCAACGAAGCGGTTGCGCACAACCATCTGCATGACGAGGCCGGCAATGGCCATGGAGCCGCCGGCCAGCAGGAGCGCGATGGTGCGCGGGACACGGCTTGCCAAGAGCACCTGAAGGGCGCGCCCGTCGAGGGCGCCGGACTGCAGCGACCCTAGCGAAACGTCGCTGACGCCCACAAAGAGGCTGACAAAAGCCAAGAGCAGCGTCGCCACCCCGGCCAAAACAAGTTTAGGCATGAACAAGCCTTGCAACGGCAGACCCGGCCGCCTGCGGGCGGCCGGGCTCGCGCGGTTCGGTTGATCAGCCGTTGATGCCGGCCAGGACCTGATCGAGGAGCAGCATCACGCCCTGGTAGCCGTGCATGGTGATATAGGC
>CAKTFF010000337.1 GCA_934553185.1 uncultured Devosia sp. | reverse complement strand
ACTGGAACCCCGGCTTCGACGGCATGGACCTCGGCGACATGCCCTACAAAACCATGAGCCCGTCCGGCCGCCTCGCGCTGACCGATCCCGACCCCTATATCTACCACTTCCCCGACGGCAATGCCGGCGTCGCCCGCGCTCTGGTGCGCAGTCTCATTCCCGCAGCCCTGCCCGGCGAAACCATGGAAGATCTGGTGACCCAAGCAGTCGACTACAGCCGCCTCGATGTGGATGGCGATCCGGTCCGCCTGCGCCTTAATTCCTCCGTCGTGCGCGTTAAGCACGATGGTGCGCCAGAGCAGGCTTCGGGCGTCACCCTCACCTATGTCGAGGGCGAGCAGCTTCGCTCGGTCGCGGCAGGGCAGGTGGTGCTGGCCTGCTGGCATCGTGTCATCCCCTACCTGACCGACGAGATTTCCGCCGAGCAGGTCGAAGCCCTCAACGACCAGCACAAGGTGCCGCTGATCTACACCAACGTTCTGCTGCGCAATTGGGAAGCGCTCGATCGCGCCAAGATTTCCGGCTTTCGCGATCCGGGTGGCTTTTGGAGCGGCGCCGAGATCGACTTCCCCGTGTCGGTCGGCCAATACCGCTTTGCCGATCAGCCCGCCGATCCGGTTGTGCTGCACCTCTCCAAGATCCCGCTCACCGGCGATCCATCCATGTCGGCGCGCGAACAGGCCGCCGCCGGCCGGCAGGCGCTGATGGGGATTACCTTTGAGGACATGGAACGCGAAATCCGCGACATGCTGCAGCGCGCCCTCGGCCCGCATGGCTTCGACGCCAGCCGCGACATCGAAGCCATCACCTGCAACCGCTGGAGCCACGGCTACGCGCTCGAATATATGCGCCCATGGGATCAGTTCTGGCCCGATGGCCCGCTCCCCATCGAAACCGCCCGCCAGGGTTGGGGCCGCATCGCCATCGCCAATTCCGACTCGGGCGCCTATGCCTATGTTCATTCCGCCATCGATCAGGCCGGACGCGCCGTTCATGAACTACTCGGTGACGAGGCGACCCGCACCGATTATTCCCGCTTCCCCGGCCCCCCACGCGAGATGATCGGCCTCTAGGCACGGATCGGTCAGGGCCAGCTGGAAAAGCGCAAGAAAGATGGTGGCATGCCGCAAGCCAATGCCGGATGGGCCATCACCTTGCCGCGTGCCGCTTGCCCGCCCGGCACAAGGGGGGTACTGACCCGAAAGTTCAAGCTTTCCGGACCTCTATGACCCTCACCACCACCATCACCAGCCTGGGCCACAAGGGCGAGGGTGTCGCCCAGACAGAAAGCGGCAAAGTCTTCGTGCCGCTGGCTTTGCCGGGTGAGGTGGTGGACATCGCGGTGGACGGCGATCGGGGCGAGCTTCTTGCCATCCATACCGCCGCGCCCGAGCGCGCCACCCCGTTTTGTCCCCATTTCGGCGCCTGTGGCGGCTGCCAGCTCCAGCATCTCGACCGCCCCAGCTACGAGGCGTTCAAGATCGCTTTGGTGGAAACCCCGCTCCGCTTCGCCGGCATAAATCTCCCCGTTTCCCGCTTCATTGACGCCCAGGGCGAGGGCCGCCGCCGCGCCACCCTCCATGCCCGCCGCGAAGGCGCCGGCTATATGCGCCTGCGCAGCCACCAGGTGCATGACCTTGATTTATGCCCGATACTCTCCCCCGCTTTGGCCCGTGCGCCCGAGATTGCCCGCGCCGTGCAGGAAGCCTTGGGCGAAGCCGATATAAGCTTCACCGCCACCCTGTCCGGCCTCGATGTCGCCATCCGCACGGAAAAGAAACAGGCCCGTCCCGCGCGTGTCGCGCCGCTGGTCGGGCGCTTCAGCCTGGCCCGGCTGGCGCTCAATGGCGAGATGGTGCTGCAGGCCCAGGCCCCGGTCGTGCTCATGGGCAAGGCGCGGGTGGAGCCCGCCATCGGCAGTTTCCTCCAGGCCACCGAAGCCGCCGAAAACCTGCTGGCCGCCTATGTGCTTGAGGCTATTGGCAAAAGCAAAACCGTTGCCGACCTCTTTTGCGGCATGGGCCCCTTCGCCCTGCGCCTTGCCGAACAACGCCCCGTTGCCGCCTTCGACAGCGACAAAGGGGCCATCGCCGCGCTCGACAAGGCGCGCCGCTTCACCAAGAACATTCGCGAAGTGACGGCCAAGACACGCGACCTGTTCCGCGATCCCCTGACCCGGTTCGAACTGCCCTTTGAAGCAGTGGTGATCGACCCCCCGCGCTCCGGCGCCGAAGCGCAGATGCGCGAACTAGCGCAATCAAAAGTGCGCACGGTTGTGATGATCGCCTGCGACGCGCGCACCTTTGCCCGCGACGCCGCCATTCTGGTGGCTGGCGGCTATACGATGAAGGACCTTGTGGCCGTGGACCAGTTCACCCAATCGACCCATGTCGAAATCGCCGCCACCTTTAGCCGGTGATATGCACCTGTTCGTGACGCAACCGCTCATAGGACCGTGCGTTTGGCACTGCATCACTTAACAACGCGGCTGCGTGGGGCGGGCGTAAACGCATGGAGACCACCATGAACTATCTCAGGACCGCCTTTGTTGTCGGCACGCTCTTCGCCGCCACTGCTATCCCAGCCTTTGCCCAGGACGCCGCAGCCCCCGCTGCCGAAGCCGAGGCAGCCGCCGCAAGTCCCGAAGGCACCTTTGTGGACAGCTTCGGCACGTCGTTCACCTTCACCCTCTGCGGCGATGCCGGTACCTCGCTCTGCGGCGTACTGACCACGCTGATGGGCGACTCGGCAACGGAAGAAAACCTGGCCTTTGTGGGTCAGCAGGTCATGCAGGCCGAACCGTCCGGCCCCAATGAATGGAAGGGCTCGCTGAGCGCCGGCGGCATCAGTGCCGAAGCCACCGTCACCCAGACCGGTCCCGATACGATCGACATCCAGGGCTGCCGCGCAATCCTTTGCCAGACGCTGACCTATAACCGCGCCTCCTAACAACAGGCGTTCTGCGAACAAAGCCCCGGGCAGACCTGGGGCTTTTTTGTTTGACGGGCCCTAACCATCTCGGCTTGGCCCCAACGAGGGCGTCTGGTCAAGGCGCGGCTGCAATGCAAATATGGCCACCGCATAAGGCGCGCTAACTGCTGACGCGTCATGGCAGCATGGCGTGTTCAACATTGCGGCCTATGCGTGAGGGACCGCAACGTGACCAATCAAGATTACGGCTCTATCATCATTCGCGGAGCTC
>CAKTFF010000336.1 GCA_934553185.1 uncultured Devosia sp. | reverse complement strand
CCTCAAGGGACATACGATCGCTGTTTCGGGCGGGCCGGTGGATAAGAGCTGGGTGACGTTGCAGGCCTACTACAACAGCGTCACCGGAGCCAAGCTGGTGGACGATGTTACGGCAAACTACGGCGCGCCACCCCTGGTCAACGAGCTGCTGGGCAATGGTGGTGCGGATGCAGCGCTGAACTATTGGCAGTGGAATGCCCGATCCAAGGTCACTGGGTCCACCGAACTGTTGTCTGTGGCAGACATGCTCGAAGCGCTTGGCGTATCCGAACAGCCGCCGCTGCTGGGTTGGACCTTCACCGACGTGACCGGCAAGAAAAAGAAGGCCGCGATCACCGCATTTCTGGATGCTTCCTTTGAAGCCAAGGATGCGCTGCTCAACGACGATGAGGTCTGGACGGGACTGCAGACGCTGATGGGTGCGGACGGCGACGAGGCGCTCTTCATGCGACTGCGCGACGACTATCGCGCGGGCATTGTCACCAGCTACAATCCCACCAAGATGGCTGCGGCCAAGGAAGCCTTCGCCCTGATGGCCGAGTTCGGTGGGTCGGAGCTGGTGGGCGAGAAGTCGACGCTTGATGCCAATACGTTCTGGCGAGGCTATCGCAAATAAGCGCTTTCAGTCCAAGCGCTGTTGAACAAAGAGCGCGCTGGCATGGAGCCGGCGCGCTCAAAGTCTTGTTGCTGCTCCAATGCCGATGTCGCCGGCACAACGCGACGCGGCTATCCCTGATGGCGTATCAAGGGGCGCTCGACAGCCATCTCGAAGGTCTGAAGGCATGACGGCGACCGACACACTGATCCTTGACGGGGTGCGCAAGCGTTACGGAGACGTTCTTGCTCTGGACAGCATCAGTTTCAACATGCGGCGTGGTGAAATCGTGGGCCTCTTGGGCCCCAATGGCGCGGGCAAATCCACTCTGTTCCAGATCGCATCGGGATTGTTTGCGCCCGATGAAGGAAGGGTGACGCTGTTCGGCAAGGATTACCGGGGTGACAGCTCGGCGATCCTGCGGCAACTCGGCGTGGTGTTCCAGGCGCGATCGGTTGATCTCGATATGACCGCCCGCGCGAACTTGCGGTTTCATGGTCAGCTGTTCGGGCTTTCAGGCAAGGCGCTGGCGGCGCGCATCGATGCGGTCGCGCGCTTTCTCGATATCTCCGACCTGCTCGATCGGCTGGTTCGCACCCTGTCGGGCGGTAATCAGCGCCGCGTAGAGATCGCGCGGGCGTTGCTGAACGAGCCGCGGCTGTTGCTGATGGATGAGCCCAGTGTCGGGCTTGATACAACAGCGCGAATGGCGCTGGTGGACCATATGCGCCGGGAGCGTGATGCGCGTGGCACGTCCATCCTTTGGGCCACACATCTGGTCGATGAAGTTGCCGGCGCGGACCGGATTATCCTCATCGCCAAGGGGCGCATCCTTCTGGATGGTACCCCCGGCGAGGTGATCGCGGCTGCGGGCGTATCGACGCTGGCGGAGGCTTATGTCGCTCTGACCGGCGGTAGCCGGGCACCGGTCGAGCTGACAGACGGGTCTTAGCGAAAGCCGCCTGGGTTGCGCTTGCGCCAGTTCCAGGGATCATCAACTTTAGCGCCGGCCTGCCACACGCCAAGCCCGGCGGCCTTGGCTTCTTCTTCAGCCGCCAAATACATGTCGGTCTGGTCCACAAAGGCGCGGCCCATGCCGGTGCGCACGAAGGCTTCGCCGACATCCTTGCCGTTGATGGTGCAGGTGCCGTGGCGCCGCCCAAACGGGTCGGCGGTTCCGGTCAGGGTGCAGGTTGTGTCACCTTCGGCAAGGATCTGGTCGAGTGCCTGTTTGGCGCCGTCCCAGCACGCCCATTTTTGGTCGCCGACGCTGCAAAGCTGGTCGCGTTCGGGGGCGTCGACGCCCCAGAGAATGACGCGCTGGTTGCCGACCATGATGATATCGGCATCAACTGTTTTGGCCGGGCCTGAAACGGTGTCTTCCTGCGCCATGGCTGGCCCGGCCGAAAGCAGCGCCAGCAGCGCCACGACGGGTGAAAGCCTCATTGTTTCCTCCAATATTGTTGTTCTGGTCAAATCGGCACGTTGTGCCGATAGAATGGCCGATAAACACGAAAGGGCATAGACATGAGGACCATTGCATTTGCTGCGTTGACAGCAATCCTGCTGGCGACACCCAGCCTTGCGGGTCCTGTGGAGGACCTGCTCAGCGGAGCGCGAACCGAGTGCCGGGGGTGCGACCTCAGCGATGCACGGTTCAAGTCGGCTGATCTCAGCAATGTCGATTTTACCGGCGCAAATCTTGCGGGAGCAACCTTCCACCGCGCTACGCTCAAGGACGCTGTGTTCGATGGAGCGACGCTGACCGGCACCAATTTCAACCTGGCTGACCTTGGAGGAGCCAGCTTTGCCAATGCCGATGCGACTGGCGCCTACTTCTACGAGGCACAACTCTCCGGCGCCAACCTTTCGGGCGCCAACCTGTCGAATGCCCGCATGCAGCACGCACGGCTGACCGGAGCCGATCTCTCTGGTTCTACTCTGGACAAGACAGTGATGAAGGAGGTGCGGCTCAACAATGCCGACCTGTCCAACGCGTCCATGCTGCAAACCAACCTTTCGGCGGCCAGTGTCGGGCGGTCGGTTTTCGCCAATGCGCGCATAGACAATGGCACCTTCGTGAACGCGAAAATGGCGGGCGCCGACTTCAGCGGCGCGGTTATCACGCTGACCGACTTCTACAGTGCCGACATGGACAAGGTGGTTTTCACCGGTGCGACGGTTGCGGGATCGCGGTTTACCCGTGCGCGGGTTCAGGACAGCGTCTTTGCCGATGCCAAGATGATCCGCAACTTCATGCAGGACGGGCAGGCGCAAGAGTAAGTCTCACGCCGGCGGCAGGGTCGGCTCGTAGGGCAGTTGCACGACTTCGAGCCGTGTCTGGCTTTGGAAGTAGCCTACATTGATGGTTTGGGTATCGGTGTTGAGCGCTTCCTGGCCCTTTTTGCGCAGGAAGCTCGATTCGAGGCGCATGGACTGCCCCAGTTCGTCGTTCCGCGCAGTGCACACTTCGTGGATGAACTGGTTGCCCATGGGCTTTTCGCCGTTTTGCGGCGGAAGGTTTTCACATTGCTGCTTCCAGCTGCCGAAGCGCCCCTTGAGATTGCGGGCTAGAGTCACGGCGACACGACGCTCGCGGGTCGTTACG
>CAKTFF010000335.1 GCA_934553185.1 uncultured Devosia sp. | reverse complement strand
GCCGGTAATCCGAACGCTTGACGAAGAAATCAGCCACGTCATGCGCTCGCGCGTGGTCAATCCCAAATGGATCGGCGGCATGCAGCGGCACGGCTATCGCGGCGCCTTCGAGATCATCGCCACCGTCGACTTCATGTTCGGCTTCGCCGCCACGACCGGGGCCGTCAAGACTCACCATTTCGACCTCGCCTTCGACGCCTTTGTGGAAAACGATCAGGTGCGCGACTGGCTCAGGAACGCCAATGCGCATGGCTATCGTGAACTGCTGGCGCGCTTCGAGGAAGCCCGCCGGCGCGGCTTCTGGACGCCGCGCTCCAACGCCGCCTATGCCTTTCTGGAGGACAGTCCGTGACCGACAAGCCCATCAAGAAGACCGACCTGATGAGCGAAGCCGAGCGCGACGCCTACCATGCCGAAAAGATGCGCAAGAAAAAGGAGGCGCGCAACAAGATCCTCCTGACCAAGACGCAGGAAAAGGGGCTGCTGATCGTCCATACCGGCAAGGGCAAGGGCAAATCCACCGCCGCCTTCGGCATGGTGTTTCGCGCCCTGGGCCATGGCTTCAAGGTCGGCGTCGTCCAGTTCGTCAAAGGCGTATGGGAAACCGGCGAGCGCGACGTGCTCATGAAGTTCCCCGACCTCGTCACCGTCAACGCCATGGGCGAAGGCTTCACCTGGGACGTTGCTGACCGGCAGCGAGACCTTGCCGCGGCCCGCAAGGCGTGGGAACAGGCCAAGGCGTTGATCCTTGACCCATCATACAAATTGGTGCTGCTGGACGAACTCAACATCGTGCTGCGCTACGACTATCTCCCCATTGAGGAAGTGGTCGCCTTTTTGCGCGACAAGCCGGAAGACACCCACGTCATCATCACCGGTCGCAACGCCAAGGACGAGCTGATCGAGATCGCCGACCTGGTGACTGAAATGACCGAAATCAAGCACCACTTCCGCTCCGGCGTGAAAGCGCAAAAGGGCATCGAGTTCTAAAGCACGACGATTCCGGAATGCTTGGCTTTCTGCTCGGGCTCGACATGGATGGTGATCTGCACATCGGACACTGCTTCGCGCAGGCGCGCTTCGATCGTGTCGCAGATCGTGTGGGCGGCGTCGACGCTGAGCGAGCCGGGCACCACGAGGTGAAAGTCGATAAAGGTCAGCCGGCCGGCCTGCCGCGTGCGAATGTCATGGGCCTCGATGGCGCCTTCGGCGCTTTGGGCAATGACCTCGCGGATCACCTTTTGCCGCTCGGCCGGCACTGCCACGTCCATCAGCCCGCCCACGCTGTCGCGGATGACACCCCAGCCCGACCACAGAATGTTGAGGGCGACAAAGACGGCAAGGATCGGATCGAGGATCGCCCAGCCCGTCACGAGCACCAGAACGAGGCCGGCAAGAACGCCCAACGTCGATACGACGTCGGTCATCAGGTGCTTGCCATCGGCTTGGAGCGCCGGCGAGCGCGCCCGTCGGCCATAACGGGACAGCACCAGCGACCAAACGGCGTTGATCGCGGTCGCGACGAGGCTGATCATGAGGCCCTGCGTCACCGCTTCCGGCAGGGTGGGTGAAATGAGGCCCAGCACCGCCTCGCGGATGATGAGGATGGCCGCCACGATGATCATCACGCCAACCAGAACGGCTGAAAAATACTCGGCCTTGCCATAGCCATAGGGCAGGGCGGCGTCGGCGGGCCGTTGCGACAGCGTTACCGCGATCAGCGCCACAATGGCGGTCACCACGTTGACGATCGATTCGAGCGCATCGGAATAAAGCGCGACCGAACCGGTCAGCCACCAAGCCAGGAACTTGAGGCCGAGCACGGCCAGCCCAACCAGAAGGCTCGCAGCAGCAACGGCAAGGGTTCGGTTGACAACAACGCTCACGGACGGCTCTTTCTAGGGGGCTCGATCAAACCGATAGCCTTCCTGACTAAGCACGGCAAGTTGTTGTATTTGCAAATGGTTTTCACAAGCATTCGCGTCAGGCTGGTGTCGGCGGCAAGCCTTTGATTGACCATGCGCTTCGCGCCGCCTAGAACCACAAGGCGCATTTCTCCAGCACGAAACAAAACACCAAAAAGGTTTGGTCGACCCGAGCCAAACCTAAGAGGTTTGAAGCGGACCCCAGCGGAAAAGAGGCCATGGACAGGATGTTTGGTGCCGGCCGGACGCTGGTGATTGGCCTGGGCTGTTCATCCTCTGCCACGGGCCATGAGGTCGTCGAACTCATTACGCGGTGCCTTGATGAGGCGCAGTTAAGTCTCGCCGATGTTCTGCTGCTGGCAACGCACGAGCGCAGGCGCAGCAACGCGGCTTTGTCCGCCGCCGCTACATGGCTCGGTCTACCTCTTCATGCGCTCAATGATGGGGCGCTGGCACCCGGTGTTCCGGGCACCTGCGAGGCGGTCGCCGCCGCAGCAGGCGCGTTGATCCTTCCCAAGCGCAAGTCGCGCTTTGTCACTTGTGCGATCGCCCGTTGTAACGATGCGTTCAGCCCCGTCGGCTTTGGTCAACCCGTAATCCCCAGCGCGGCAATGGCAGCCTCGACGCTCGTCACTTCAGGGGCGGGGTCATAGTGCGGTCGCGCAATCATGATCACCCGGACGCCAAGCCGGTATGCTGCCTCGAGCTTGGCCGCGGTTTGCCCGCCGCCCGAATTTTTGCTTACGAGATGGGTGATCTTCTCGCCCGCCATCAGCGTCGTCTCGGTTTGAAGGCTGAAAGGCGGTCGCATTTGCAGCAGTCGCGCATGCGCCGGGAGCCGCTCTGCCGTTGGCTCGATGGTGCGCACCAGCAGGCGGCAATCCTCCCGGGCCAGCAGGGACGACAGCCCGCCATGGCCGGTGGTCACCAGCACATGCGCTTGCGCGGGCAGGGCGGCGGCAGCCGCATCGGGCGTCGGCACCGTGATCCAGCTTTCACCCGCCCTTGGCTCCCATGCCGGACGCATCAGCCGCAGAAGCCTCGTGCCGCTCTGCGCCGAAGCGGCGACGGCATTGCGCGAAATCTGGCCGGCATAGGGATGCGTTGCGTCCACCAGCCACTCGATGTTGCTTGTGCGCAGATATTGGCTGAGCCCGTCTACGCCGCCAAAGCCGCCGATCCGCACCGCCCCCTGGGGCAGCACGGGCTCCTGCGTGCGTCCGGCAAGCGAACTTGTTACAGCATGACCCAGGGCAACCAGGCGGTTGGCCAGTTGGCGG
>CAKTFF010000334.1 GCA_934553185.1 uncultured Devosia sp. | reverse complement strand
CACCAATGGCACCCGCAGCGGTCATGGCCGAGACCATGATGAAGCTCGAGCGAATGCCGGCATATTCAGCAAAGGCCGGATTGTGGCCAACGAGGCGAAGTTTGAGGCCCCAGGCAGTGCGATAGAGGAGAAACCAGACCAGAGCCGTGGCAAGGAGGGCGATGACGATGCCGAGGTCAAAGCGCGTGCCGGGGAGGATGGCGGGGAACACCGCTGCATCGGGAAAGTCGTCGGTCATCAACTGGCCCGACCCTGCGGGTGCAAGGTAGGCGCGGACCATGAAGTTGACGAAGAGGATGGCAATGTAGTTCAGCATCAGCGAGGAAACGATCTCGCTGGCGCCGAAGCGAGCCTTGGCATAGCCGGGCAGAAAGCCATAGGCGGCGCCCGCTGCCATGGCGGCGAGCATGGCTATGGGAATGGCCAATGGCGTGGTGCCGAGCGGCGACATGGCCACGAGGGCCGCACAGAGCCCGCCCATATAGACCTGGCCCTGGACGCCCATGGAAAACTGGCGGGCCTGGAACACCAGGGAAAAAGCAAGACCGGTCAGCGTCAGCTTGGCCACGTCGTCGATCCACAGTCCCATCGTTCGGTTCGACGAGAGTGGGCCGGTCAGAAGCGTGTTAAACGCGGCCAAGGGATCTTGCGAGGTGCCAAGGATCACCAGCAAGGCAACGGCAAGCGCGATGGCCAGGGCAAGCACGGCTCGTCCGGCTTCCTTGCCAATCACAGTCCAGCGGGATAGGGTTTGCGTGCTCATCGCAGGGCGGCCCTCATGGTTTCGGGCTCCTGCTGGTCAAGGCCCAGCATGAAGGTGCCCAAGGTTTCAGCTGAAAGCGCATCGCTGTTGATGAAGGCGGCAACGATCCGGCCGCGATAAAACACTACCAGCCGATCAGACAAAGCGAGCAGTTCGGAAAGGTCGGCAGAGCTCAAGAGCACGGCAGCCCCGCCGTCACGCGCGTCGGTGATGGATTTCCAGATGAACTGCGTGGCGCCCAGATCAACGCCCCGCGTAGGTTGGTTGACCAGCAGAAGCCGTGGCTGTTCAGCCAGTTCGCGCGCAACAACGACCTTTTGCATATTGCCGCCTGACAGGGTGCCCACGGCTGATTTCGGTCCGCCCACGCGGATGGAGAACTGGCTGATCAGCTTTTCCGCGTTGGCTTTGATGGCCTTCAGGTCCAGCAGGCCATTGCGCACGAAGCGCTTGTCGGCAAGCTTGGTGGCCACCAGGTTCTCCGCAACACTGGCGCCAGTCGCCAGGCCTTGGGCGATGCGGTCTTCGGGGATGCTGGCCAAGCCGATAGCCCGGCGCTCGCGGATGCTCAAATGGCCAAGACTTTGCCCATCGAGATAGGTCACGCCTTGGCTGGTCGGGCGAAGACCAGCGACGGCCTGGAGCAGTTCGGCCTGCCCATTGCCTTCCACGCCCACCAGCCCGAGGATTTCGCCGCCATGGACCTTGAGATTGAGGTCGTCGGCCAGAGTGGCGCCATTTTCGCTGGTGATGCGGAGCGCCTTGATCTCGCAAACGAGATCGCCATCGCGTGAGGCGCGATCCACGCGCAGCGCAACTTCGCGACCGACCATCATGGTGGCAAGGCTTTGCTCGGTCACTTCGCGGGCCATGACCTGGCCGACGGTGCGCCCGGCGCGCATGACCGTGATGCGGTCCGAGATCTCGAGCACCTCGGGCAGCTTATGGGCGATAAAGATCACCGTACGGCCCTGTTGCACCAGGGAGCGAACGGCGACAAAAAGCTCTGCGACTTCCTGGGGCGCCAGAACGGCGGTGGGTTCGTCCAAGATCAGGATGCGTGCGTCGCGATAGAGTGCCTTGAGGATCTCGACGCGCTGCTGCTGGCCGACCGGAAGCTGGCCGACCGGGGGCAGGGGGTCGACATGGAGCCGAAAGCGCTCGGACAGGTCGCGGACCTTTTGGATTGCTGCCTTGCGATCGAAGGTGGCGCCATTGCGCGGCTCGGAGCCGAGCACGACGTTCTCATAGACCGAGAAGGTCGGCACGAGCGAGAAATGCTGGAACACCATGCCGATGCCGGCGTCGATGGCTTGCCGTGGGTTGGTGAAATGAACCGGCTTGCCATCGAGCAGCAGTTCGCCGCGGTCGGGCTGCTCCATCCCGAACAGGATCTTCATCAGGGTGGACTTGCCAGCCCCGTTCTCGCCCACGACGGCATGAACTTCGCCAGCCATGATGGAAAGGTTGACCCCGTCATTGGCCACCGTTCCACCCGGATAGGTCTTGCCGATGGAAATAGCCTGAAGCAGCGGCTGCATGAATGCGTCCTGTCGCAAGAAAAAGGCCCCGCCCGAGGGCGAGGCCGATTGGTTTAGTTCATGCCGGTATCGACAGTGATTTCGCCCGAATTGATCTTTGCTTCTTCGGCGTCGATTTCGGCCTTAACGTCGGCGGGCACGAGCTTGTCGAAGTATTCGTTGCGTGAGATGCCCACGGCGCCGTCGGACAGGCCCAGGATCAGGTTGGTGCCGTAAGGCGCGGTGCCATCGAGGGTCTGCTCAAGGGCCGTGTAGAGCGAGTCGCCGACCTTCTTTTCCACCGAGGTGAAGATGACCTCGGCCTGGGCCGCGTCGGTCGGCGCGAAGATCATGGCCTGGTCGCTGTCAACGCCGACGGCCAGCTTGCCTTCGTCGCGGGCTGCCTGCAGGGCGCCGATGCCGGTGGAACCAGCTATGGGGAACACGACATCAACGCCTTGTGCAAATTGGGCGAGCGCCAGTTCCTTGCCCTTTGCCGGATCGTCGAAGGAGCCGGCAATGGCGCGGGTGACTTCGACATCGGGATTGGCCGCCTTGGCGCCCTGTTCGAAGCCGAGGGCAAATTCAACGACGGTGACGCCTTCGACGCCGAGGATTTCACCAAGCTTGCCCGTGGTCGAAATCTTGGCAGCGGCATAGCCGGCGAGGTAAGCGGCCGTCGAAACGCGGTAGTTGATGGCGAGGATATTGCCGAAATCGCCGGCGGTGAAATCAGGCGTGTCATCGAACAGGATGAACTTGGTGTCGGGGTATTCGGGCGCCAGTTCCTGCATGAAGCCGTTCATTTCCCAGGTGCCGGCGATGATCACGTCATAGCCCTGGTCGGTGGCGTCCTCGATGGCGGGCTGCCAGCGGCCGCGGTCATAGCCAGCTTCGATCACGGTGACATCGACCGGCAGGTCGGCTTCGGCC
>CAKTFF010000333.1 GCA_934553185.1 uncultured Devosia sp. | reverse complement strand
GGCGTGCCGCAGATCGAAGTGACCTTCGACATCGACGCCAACGGCATCGTGCAGGTTTCGGCCAAGGACAAGGGCACTGGCAAGGAGCAGCAGATCCGCATCCAGGCCTCGGGTGGCCTCAGCGATGCCGATATTGAAAAGATGGTCAAGGAAGCCGAGCAGAACGCCGAAGCCGACAAGCGTAAGCGTGAAGCCGTTGAAGCCAAGAACCAGGGCGAGTCGCTGATCCACTCGACCGAAAAGTCGCTCAAGGAATATGGCGACAAGGTTTCGGCCGAAGACAAGACGGCGATCGAAACCGCGATCACCGACCTGCGTGCGGTGCTTGACGGCGAAGATGGCGACGCCATCAAGGACAAGACCGACGCGTTGGCCCAGGCCTCGATGAAGCTCGGCGAGGCCATGTACAAGGCTTCCCAGGCTGAAGCGGAAGCCAAGGCCAATGGGACGCGGGATGAAGAGGACGACGACGTGGTCGACGCCGACTTCGAAGAGGTCAAGGACGACGACGACAAGAAGTCGGCTTAAGTCCGTTCAAGTCAGCACGTTACGGAAGGCCCGGCGCAAGCCGGGCCTTTTTGTTTTGAACGCACTATCCCGCCCATGCACCGCGCCGTACCTCCCCCTTGACGGGGGAGGCTAGGAGGGGGTTTCGTTTAGCCCCGATCAGCATTGGGGCTAAACGACCCCCCACCCTTGATCCCTCCCCGCAAGGGGGAGGGCGTCGACTGCCAGATCTCCGCGCTCACCCTTAAGAGGCCATCGCGGACGTACCGGAACCGTTTATCATTCGCTTTCCCCGTCCATATGGCCTAGGGTGACGGATGAACATTCCAGACCCCCAGACATTCACCGACCCTGAAAAACTGCGCAAGCTGATGGCCAATGCCGTGCGGCTTGGCTATGACGACCTGGCTTTCGGCTGCCAGATGCGCATTGCCGAGTTGGCCGGCGCTACCCAAGACGACCCCATCGAGCGCCAGTTCTGGACCGGTCTCGTTGCCGCCGAAGAACTGCGTACCGCGCAGAACGGGCGCACCACGCGCTTGATCAAGGTGCGCGCCAAGCACAAGCGCGTCGGCGCAGTGCGGCTCCTGTCCGAGCAGATGATGAGCGACGAGCTTAGCGAAGGCTTCGAGCAGCTGGTGGCGCATAAACGGCCGGACCTCACCGGCGAAGCCATCGTTATCCGCAACGAAGATCTGTTCCCGGTTGATGCTGTTAACGTTGCCCGGCGCAAGCTGATGGAGAACGGCGTTTCGATGAGCGAGACGGCTGGGGCTTAGGGGCTTGGTGGTGGGATACCGGCTCGGCCAGTCGAGCATAGCTCTCATGGCCTTCTCGCCTTTAATCGCTCCACCGGAGCGATCAACCCAAGGGACGGCTCAAAGTTTCACGTGAATCCTCTTGAAGGCTCCGGCGCAGTCCGGGGCCTTTTTGCCTAGCCTTCCCCAAACGCTGCTCGGGCGATTGATGCGCTGGGCGGCTCTTGCTACAGGGTGCCGCAGTGGTTTGCCCGCGCCTTGCCGGACCCCCTTGCGACAGGGGAGCGCAATGGCCATCTAGGGGCATGGAATTTGGGGCTGGGCGCGCTGTCGCGACTGGCCGCGCATGGAGTTTAGGTTTTGAGCAAACGGGACTTTTACGAGGTGCTCGGCGTGCAAAAGGGCGCCGACGACGCTGCGCTCAAGAGCGCTTACCGCAAGCTGGCGATGCAGCACCATCCCGATCGCAATCCCGGCAACGGTGAAGCAGAAGCCAAGTTCAAGGAAATCAACGAGGCCTATGATACGCTCAAGGACGGCCAGAAGCGCGCCGCCTATGATCGGTTCGGCCATGCCGCGTTTGAAAATGGCGGTGGGCGCCCTGGAGCGGGCGGCTTTGGTCCGGAATTTTCATCGTCCATGTCCGATATTTTCGAGGACATCTTTGGCGACTTCATGGGCGGGCAGCGTCGCGGCGGGGGTGGCGGCGGCGCGTCCAAGCTGCGTGGGTCGGACCTGCGCTACAATCTCGAAATCAGCCTTGAGGAAAGCTTTGAGGGCCGCACCGTCGAGATCGACGTCCCCACCCTGGTGGGCTGCACCACCTGCGATGGCTCAGGCGCCAAGCCCGGCACCGGCACCCACCAGTGCCGGCAGTGCAATGGCCACGGCAAGGTGCGCGCCGCGCAAGGCTTTTTCACCATCGAGCGGACCTGCCCGGTCTGCCAGGGTCGCGGGCAGATGATGGACCAGCCCTGCACCGATTGCGGTGGCCAGGGCCGGCGCCAGGAAAACCGCAAGCTCAGCGTCGATATCCCCAAGGGCATCGAGGATGGAACCCGCATTCGCCTTGCCAACGAAGGCGAAGCCGGCCTGCGTGGCGGCCCTCCGGGCGACCTTTATATCTTTATCTCCATCCGCTCCCACGAACTGTTTCAGCGCGACGGGGCCGATCTTTATGCGCGTGTGCCCATCGCCATGACCACGGCGGCTTTGGGCGGCGAATTCGAAGTGCCCACGCTCGACAATGCCCGGGCCAAGGTCAAGGTTTCCGCCGGTACCCAGCCGGGCCAGCGCGTGCGCCTCAAGAACAAGGGCATGCCGGTGCTCCGAAGCAAGGATGTCGGGGACCTTTATGTCCAGCTCGATATCGAAACGCCCCAGGCCCTGAGCCGCCGCCAGCGCGAATTGCTGGAAGAGTTTGCCCGGCTCGAAACCGCCGAAACCAGCCCCACCTCGGGCGGGTTCTTCACCAAGCTCAAGAAGATGTTCGAGGTCTGATGTGGTTGCCCCGCTGCCGCCCTTTGTTGCGCCGGCGGGCGCCACGATCGAAGTCGCCCTGGCCTTCGATGACGGCTATTGGGCGCCCACCTATGCGACGATGCGCTCGATCTGCATCAGTACGCACCATCCCCACCAGGTGCGGTTCCATCTGCTTCACCGCACGCTGACACCAGAGCACCAAGACGCCATCGCCAGCATCGGGCGGGACTATGGCGCGGTGCTCAACTTCATCAACCTCGACCACCTCGATATTCTCGACAAGCGCATCGAGCGTTTCCCCAATGTCACGGACAAGCGGCTCAACAAGATCGTTTATGCCCGCCTGTTCCTTGGGCACCTGCTGGATCCCGCAATCGAGCGCGTCCTTTACCTGGATAGCGACATCTTCGTGCGGGTGCCGCTCGACCCGTTTTTCTTTATGGACATGGAAGGCCATGCGATCGGCGCGGTGCT
>CAKTFF010000332.1 GCA_934553185.1 uncultured Devosia sp. | reverse complement strand
AGCAGCGGCACGCAACAACCTCGTCCGCTTGTTCGAAAGCCGACCGGATAAGCGCCTGATTATCCGCATCAACGCGATGTCTACGCAATGGGGCGCCGAGGATCTCGTGGCCGCAAAAGCAGCCAAGCCCCACGCCATCCTCCTCCCCAAGGTCGATTCGCCCCGCGACATCCTGGAAACCGACGATGCGCTCGACGATGGTGACGCGCCCAAGCGCATCCGGCTTTGGGCGATGATCGAAACCCCGAAGGCGATGATGAATATCGGCGCGATTGCAGCGCTCGGCCGCGACCGCGCCGCCCGACTTGCCTGCCTTGTGGCCGGCACCAACGATCTCGCCAAGGACGCCGGCATCCGCATTTCACCGGATCGCCGCTACCTCATGCCGGCTCTCTCACAGATGGTGATGGCAGCACGGGCCGGAAACCTCACCGTGCTCGACGGCGTCAGCAACGATTTTCGTGATCTCGACGCCTTTGCCGCCGAGGCCCGTGAAGGCCGAAACATGGGTTTCGACGGCAAGACGCTGATCCATCCCGCCCAGATCGAACCCGCCAACCGCGCTTTTGCACCCAGCGAGGAAGACGTGGCGGAGGCAGAAGCCATCGTTGCAGCCTTCGCCGCCGATCCCGCTCAAGGCGTCATTCAGATCAATGGCCGCATGATCGAGCGGCTGCATCTCGCCCAAGCCGAAAAGCTGCTGGCGGCGCGTTTCTAAAGGATACCAGTGATGAAACTCTACCGCTTCCTGTCAGGCCCCGATGATTCGAGCTTCTGCCACAAGGTAACAGCGGCGCTGAACAAGGGCTGGGAATTATCCGGCAGCCCAACCTACGCCTTTGATGCCGCCAGCGGCACCATGCGCTGCGGCCAGGCCGTGGTGAAGGAGGTCGAAGGGAAAGACTACCACCCCGACATCAAGCTCGGCGAGCAGTAGAACTTAGTCTTCCAGTCCCACACGCCGCCGCAAGGCGGCATACTGCGCCGGGCTTGTATCAGCCATGGCTTCCTCGCGAGAGGATGGCAGATCTTCGCACGGGATCGGACGATCGAACTGGTTGATGGTGAAATCCCACCGAATGCCATCCAGATCATTGTAAAAGTGCGTGCCACCTGGGGTCCGCGTCTTGAGAATAGTCCCGCCCAATAGGTCCTGAGCAACAAGCGCGGTGACGCTGCACTGTCCCTTGGCAGGATTCTCTTGCGTCCACAGACTGGCGCTTTCTAGGCTCCAGGCATTCTTCAGGCGGTCATAGAGCTCAGCAGGCGCTATTTTGTCCGCCATCACTCCGCTGCTTCCTCAATCTTTTCCATGTCGTCGTCCGACAAACCGAAATGATGGCCGACCTCATGGATCAGCACATGGCTGACGATGTCGCCCAGCGTTTCCTCGTTTTCCGACCAGTAATCGAGGATCGCGCGGCGATAGAGCGTAATCTTGTTCGGCTCTTCGCCTGTTTGCGGCGTCCAGCGCTCGGCAATGCCGCGCCCTTCAAACAGGCCAAGCAGGTCGAACGGCGTTTCCAGCGCCAGATCGTCCATGATCTCTTCGGTCGGGAATTCCGCGATCTGAATGATGATGTCGCCGGTCAGCTTGCGAAACTCTTCCGGCAAATGGGCATAGGTTTCCAGCGCCAGCAGCTCGAACTCCTCGATCGAGGGCGAAAACTGATCGTGCAATTGCCGGGTTTGATAAAGACGAGCCATTCGGTCTCCTTTGGCCGGCTCATATAGAGCTTAAAACTGCAGCTTTCGAGGACTTTCGCATCGGCATCCCTTACAGCCGCAACGTCAGGAATAAATTCTCCAACCCGCGCTTGACTCTCAGGGCACCCTCGGGAATCTATTAGAACATAACAGGAACGAGCTCGATCGGAGTGGAACGTCATGGCGGTATCAGCCTTGGCGCAGGAAAGGCTTTGTGCCTTGCGTCACGAGATTGCCAGGATCGAGGGCGTTTTGCCGGAGCGCTTGGCTGTCCCCGCTGTCGATGGGCAGACGGCAACAGCCGATGGCATCCTGATGCGGCGCAGCGGGCGCGGTTTGCCGGAGGGTGATCTTCTGCCGAGCCATGTGGAGCCGCTCGATGCCGTGCTCGGCGGCGGCTTGCCCTTGGCCGCGCTCACCGAAATCCACGCGCCAACCGCACGCGCTGCCGGGGCCGCAGCGGCCTTTGCCTTGGCGCTCGGTTCCAGCCTGCTGCAACGCGAACCGGCAAAGCACTTGCCGCTTTTGTGGCTGGGCACGACGGAAGCTTTTTCCGAAGGCGGCCTGCCTTATGCCGCCGGTATCCGCGAAACCTTCGGCATCGCCCCACAGCGCCTGCTTTTCGCCGAAGCGCCCAAGCTCGGCGACACGTTGTGGATCGGCGAGGAAGCGGCACGGCTGCCGGATCTGGCCGGCGTGATCCTGGAACTGCGCGGCAATCCCCGCATGCTGGATCTGACTGCCACGCGTAGGCTGCATCGCCGGGCGCAAGCGGCTGGGCGTCCTGTGTTCCTGCTGCGCCAGTCGGCCGAACAAACGCCCACCGCCGCACCCGTCCGGCTGCTTGTTTCCCCTGCCCCCGCAGCGCCCCGGCAAACGCTTGATGGTCCCCTGCAAGGCTCTCTTGGGCCGCCGGGGCTCCTTCTTACCGTCGCCAAAAGCCGCACTGCACGTCCAGGCACCTTCACGCTGGAATGGAATCCTTATGAACGCCGTCTCCAACTCCGCACAACAAACCAGACTTCAACCCAAGCACAGCCAAAGGTTTCTGGCGCTATGGTTTCCGCGTCTGTCTACAGACCGCATCTGGCGCAAGCGGCTGGGCAAGTCGTGGGCTTCGCGCCGGAACGGCGACGCGCCGCCTCTGGTGGTTAGTTGCAGGCAGGACAATGCGCAACGCATCGCCGCCATCGACACCAAGGCGGAAACCCTCAAGCTGCGGATCGGCCAGGGCATTGCCGAAGCGCGCGCCATGCATCCCGATCTCGATATCGTCGAGGAAGATGTTGAAGGCGACCGCCGTTTGCTCGACGCTTTGGCCGACTGGTGCGATCGCTACACGCCGCTGGTGGCGATGGATTGGCCGGACGGGCTTTATCTCGACATCACCGGCTGCGCCCATCTGTTCGGCGGCGAAGTGGCCTTGATGGAGGATGCGCGCAGGCGGTTGAGGGAACAGGGTTTCGATGTGCGCGGCGGGCTCGCCGCCACGCCGGGCACGGCCTATGCCCTGGCG
>CAKTFF010000331.1 GCA_934553185.1 uncultured Devosia sp. | reverse complement strand
CTTTCCGTGTCGATGCGCTGCCAGCCCGCCGAAGCGTTTTGTTCAAGCGGATCAAACAGAGTGAACGGATCGCCGGCCTGGCCCACGCCGGCAGTGGCTGACAGGATCTTGCCATGGTTGTCCACCAGAGCCGTGTTCCAGTCTCGGGGCAAGGCATTGGTGGACAGGGCAGAGGTGAAGTTTTCCGCCTGCTGGTTGAGGGCGATCAGCTTGCGGCCCTGCGGGCCAAGGTTGACCGGCAGGAGGATATTGTAGACCCAGCGCTTGGAGACCGGGCCCATGGCGACATCGGTCACGACGACGCTGTTGGTCTCGAAGGCCCGCTGCGCCGCTGCCACATCGCTGATCCTGACCGGTGGGCTGTTGAAGGGCTGTCGCGTGCTGGCAAACGTTGAAAGGTCAGGATTGACCACAAAAAGATGCGCCTGCGTTTCCTCGAGCGCCATGGTGGTGCGCTCGTAAAAGCCGCGGAAATCGCCGGCACGCAGGGAGGGAGAGGCGGCCAGCACCTGGAGGGTGGTGATGTTGGCGGCGATCTCGCGTTCGACCGCCTGCACGATGGAGCGCGATGTCGACACGATCAGCGTTTCAACCGTGTCTTCCTGAGCAGCCTGGTAGCGCTGAATGAGAAGGCCGGCAAACACGAAGCCCGGCACGATGCTGCAAAACGCCAGCATGCCGAGATAAAAGATGATGGACCGGCTGCGCCGAGGTTTGGTGGTAGGGCTGGTTTGATCAGACATGCCGCGCTCGCCGTCAGAGTGGCGGAGCTACGGCGAATCGTATTCCCCCAGCCGGACCATAAGGGTTTTGATCCGGCTGGGGCAATCGGCAGACGAAGCTGTCAGTATTTTGCCGTCGCGTCACTGGCGGGAAAACTCTCGTCCACCGCCTCGTCATGCTTGTCCCAGTCTTCGGGACGATCGGCATGGGCTTCCTCGCCGGCATCGCGCACCTGAACGGGCGAGCTTGCCGGGCCGGGCTTTTCGCCTTCCGGCATGGCCGCAGCGCCACCTGTCGTGCCTTGGCTGCTGCCCGTTTCGGTTTTGGTGGTTTTGGTTTCAGTATTGCCGTCGTGGGTTTCGGTGGTTTCGGTCTTTGTGGTTTCAGCCATGGCGTTTCTCCTGTTGGGGGAAAACCCTTGGTGTCGAGCAAGGTTGCAGCCGGCTTTGAGTTGCGCGCCAACCTCTGGTAAAGAGCGGCCATGATCCCGACCCGCACAAACACCAAGAAGCTGTTCATCAAGACCTATGGGTGCCAGATGAACGTTTATGACAGCGACCGCATGAGCGACGCGCTGGCGCCGCATGGCTATGAGCCGACGCTCGATATCGGCCAGGCGGACCTGGTGCTGCTCAACACCTGCCATATTCGGGAAAAAGCCTCCGAAAAGGTATTTTCCGAACTGGGCCGGCTCAAGGAAATGCAAACCGAGCGCCGTGCGCTGGGTGGCGACATGATGATCGGCGTGGCCGGCTGCGTCGCGCAGGCCGAGGGCGAAGAGATCGCCCGTCGCGCGCCCGTGGTGGACATGGTGTTCGGGCCACAGGCCTACCACAAGCTGCCGCAGATGATCAGCCAGGCGCAAAGCACACGGCACCTGCATCACGCCCTGCGCAAGCCCATCATCGACACCGACTTCCCTGAAGAAGACAAGTTCGCCCATCTGCCGGCGGCTAAAAAGGAAGTCACCATCAAGCGCGGGCTGACCGCCTTCCTGACCGTGCAGGAGGGTTGCGACAAGTTTTGCTCATTCTGCGTCGTTCCCTATACGCGCGGCGCCGAAGTGTCGCGACCTGTGGCGCAGGTGCTGGCCGAAGCGCGGAGCCTGGTGGAAGCCGGAGTCAAGGAGATCACCCTCCTTGGGCAGAACGTCAACGCCTATCATGGCGAGGACGGGGGGCGATCAGTGGGCCTGGGCGAACTGGCCTATCGTCTGGCCGAGATCACGGGGCTCGAGCGATTGCGCTACACGACCAGCCATCCCCGCGACATGGACGACGCCCTTATGGCCGCCCATCGCGACCTGCCGATGCTGATGCCTTACCTGCATCTGCCCGTACAGTCCGGCTCGGACACGATCCTTCGGGCCATGAACCGGCGCCACACGGCCGCCGACTACATGCGGGTCATCGAGCGCATCAAAACGGCCCGTCCCGACATGGCTTTGTCGGGCGATTTCATTGTCGGCTTTCCCGGCGAAACCGATCGGGATTTCGAGGACACGCTGCGCATCATTGCCGACGTTGGCTATGCTTCGGCCTATTCATTCAAATATTCCACCCGTCCGGGCACGCCGGGCGCAAAGCTGGATGACCAGGTGCCCGAAGAGGTCAAGAACGAGCGGCTCTGGCGCCTGCAGGCCTTGGTCGACAGCCAGACCGCGGCCTTTCACGCCTCCTGCGTGGGCAAGACCTTGCCCGTGCTTATCGAGCGGCCCGGCCGTATGCTGGGGCAGGTGGGTGGGCGCTCGCCCTATCTGCAGGCCGTGCATCTGGACGGCTCGACCGACCTCATCGGCGCCATCCACCAGGTGGAAATCATCGGCACCTCGACCAATTCGCTGGTCGGGCGGCTCGCGGCGCAGGCGGTCGCCGCCTAGCTGCGTGGGCGGGTAAAACTGTCTTCTAGGCGCTCCACCAGCGCTTCGAAACGCGGCTTGTCCTGAGGGGGAAAGCTGATCTCGAAGGCGGAAAAGCTCTGGCGATCGGGCGAGAACAAAACCTTGGTGTAGAAGATGTCGCCCTCTTGGGCCTCCGTGTCGTCGTAGAAGCCGGACAAAACAAACCAGGAGTCCCCGCCAGCGCGATAGGTAATGGTGCGGATCTGCTCGCCTGCCTCCAACCGCTCTTCCAATCCGTCGCGGGTCAGCCCGGCTGCCGGACCGCCATAAAGGCTGATCATGGCGTCGCCGCCCACTTCGGCAAGCCTAAGGCCGGGCGTTTCACCCTCATCCACGGGCGCAAAAAGCCCGGTCGGCAGTTCGGCGGAAAAACCGTATTGGGGATCGGTATAAGGCTGCCAGGTGATCGCCGGCTGGGCCCAGGCGAGAGTGGTAGACAGCATCAACAGGGGGGCGAGCAAGGCGGCGGTGCGTTTGGGCATGGCGGTTCGGTGCTCCCGGTGCGGCAAGGCTGTGCTTCAACGCCCCTGCTTCCGGTTCGATCCCGCCAATGCCCTTGCCTCTTGGTGCCGCCATCACAATATTGGGGCAGACAAGGCA
>CAKTFF010000330.1 GCA_934553185.1 uncultured Devosia sp. | reverse complement strand
CGGCCGCCGCTCTTGGCGGCATAGAGAGCGCGATCCGCACGCGAGAGCGTATCGTGGAGCGAGGTATCGCCGCCCGTTGGCGCCGCCACGCCGATGCTCATCGTGATCTGGCGGAGAACGCCGGAGGGACGCCAATCCTTGGCGGCGAAATCCACTCGCACCAGCTGCGCCAGCGCTGCCGCATCGGCAAGGCGCATGTCGGGCAGGAACACGACGAACTCCTCGCCGCCGAAACGCGAGATCACCGCGTTAGGCGGCAGGCGGGACAAGAGGAGGTCGGCCAGGCCCGCCAGTACGCCATCACCCGACGCATGGCCGAAGCTGTCATTGACCTGCTTGAAGTGATCGATGTCGCAGACCATGATCACGCCTTCGAGCCGCTCGGCGGGGCTGAAGGCCAATGTTGCAACGTCGAAACCGCGACGGTTGAAAAGGCCGGTCAGCGGGTCGCGCTCGGCAGCATGCTGGTAGCGCAACAGGATGGATGCTGTTTCGGCGCCCAGGGCCGAGAGCGCAAAGCCAAAGCTGAGCACGCTGACGCTGACCTGCATGTAGAAAGTGTAGGATGACTGGGCGAAATCGGCCAGATCGTTGCTGATGCCGACCAGGACGTTGAAGATCAACAGTCGAACCAAGATATCGGTCACGACGATTGCGGCGACCGTGACCAGTGTCCGATCGATAAGCGAGCGCGCGCGCCGAACGACGAGCAGCACGGGCACGCCCAGAAGAAGCGCCGTTGCAATATCGCTCAGGAGCAATTCGGCCTGGAGGCTCTCGAGCCCCACAACGGCGATAATAATCGCACCGTAAGCGAGAAGAGCGAAGATCAACCGTGGTGCGGCGAGGAGTGGCCGACGGAAGTGGCGCAGCAGCGCTTCGCCATAGAAGTAAAACGAGACCAGAAACACCGCATTGCCGAACAACGACTGCAGGGTGATCGGCACTGGGAGAACTGGCGCCAGAAAGCCCACGGCGCCAAACAGGAACGCCACGCCCCAGGCCCGCGCCGAGCGCGTGCCCAACCAGCCGATCACCAGGAACACGCCACCAAAAGTGGCCATGGTCGTGGGCAGCATAAAGGCGAAGTTGCCCAACCCGTCCAAGTTCATCCTCCCCGCAGGTCCCTGCCCGGCTCGGCTGAATACCTAGAAAGAGGGCGTTAATAAATCCTGCAGGAGCCTGCTCGCTTCCACAGCGAGTACAAAGAAAACGGCGCTCGGAGGCGCCGTTGTCTTGTCGACTTAGTGGCCGTGCCCCATGCCAGGGCCGACGCTTTCCGGCTTGCGCACAAAGAAGGCGGCGACGATGGCAAACAGGGAAATGACCGCGCCCACAAAGAAGGCCGAGCGGATGCCGCCGGCAAGAGCAGCCACGGGCTCGGCGCCACCGGCAACCAGGCTGGCTGTCTGCAGGGTCATCAAGGCGACAAACAACGCCGTACCTGCTGCCCCGGCAACCTGCTGGGTCGTCCCGATCATGGCGCTGCCATGCGAATAAAGATGGGGCTTGAGGGAGCCCAGGCTCGCGGTGAACAGCGGCGTGAACATCAGGGCCAGCCCGATGCTGAAGACGAGATGGCCGGCAAGCAGCGCCCAGATCGGCGTGTCCTGCTGCACCAGCGTTGCAGCCCAAAGCACGATGCTGAGAAGAACAGCGCCTGGAACCAGAAGCGGCGTCGGACCGACCTGGTCGAAAAGCCGCCCGACGATGGGCGCACAGAGGCCCATGACCAGACCACCGGGCAGCATCAGCAAGCCGGTATTGAGCGTGGATAGTCCCACGACGTTCTGCAGATAGATGGGTAGCAGGATCATGGCGCCGAACATGGAGACCATGAGGATGACCATCATCACCACGGAGATGGAGAAGTTCTTGGAGGTGAGGGTTCGCAGATCGAGCAGCGCCTTGTTGTCACGCTGCAGCCGCAACTGGCGGAACACGAACAGAGCGATGAAGCCGACCCCGAGCAGGATCGGCAGCCAGGCTGGGAACATCGGTGGGGGAGCATCGGCGGCATGGACCGCCCCTTCGCCAAGGCCACTCAGACCATAAACGAAGCCGCCAAAACCCACGATCGAGAGGAGAACGGAAAGCACATCCAGTGGCGCCTTGCTTGGCACCGACACATTCTTGATCAGCGTTGCGCCCAAGGCGAGCGCCCCAAGGGCGATCGGCAGAACCAGGATAAACATCCAGCGCCATTCGAGCACTGAAAGGATGAGGCCGGAAATAGTCGGGCCGATGGCAGGAGCGACCGAAATAACGATGGAAATGTTGCCCATGGTCCTGCCGCGTGTTTCGGGCGGCACCAGGTTCATCACCGTTGTCATCAGCAGGGGCATCATGATGGCGGTGCCGACAGCCTGCACGACGCGGCCAACGATCAGCAATCCAATGCCTGGCGCCATGGCGCAAATCAGCGTGCCAAGCGTGAAGAAGCTCATGGCCAGCATGAAGACCGGGCGGGTATTGAGCCGCTGCAGCAGGTAACCAGTGATCGGGATCACGACGGCCATGGTCAGGAGAAAGCCCGTGGTCAGCCATTGCGCGGCTCCGGCCGTGACGCGAAGGTCAGACATCAGATGCGGCACCGCCACGCCCATGATGGTTTCGTTGAGAATAACAACGAAAGCCGACACAAGCAGCAGAGCGATCACCAGCCGGTTGCGGGCGGCATGATCCTCGACCGGACGATCGACCGGGATGGCGTCAAAAGTCGTTGTGTCGGTACTCATGATCTCTCCTTAGACCGTGTTGCGCATCTGCCAGGACGACGGGCGGCGCCGGCCATTTTCGACACACCATTGCAGCTTTTGGTGACAGCTGTTGTCAGCAGCAGCCGCGAGGCCGCAAATGGATAAACCTGCCGTCGCGAGCGGTCAATGCTGAACTTTTGACTTAAGTATTTTTTGCCATCAGGACAGTTGGGTTGTGTAGGGCTCGTGGTGTGTTCCGTCCAGATACGCATGCGCAATTCAGCGATGCGAAATGTGTTCGGCGTCTCTTCAATAAGCGACCATTTATCCCCATCTCTCCCCCAGCGGAGCAGCCAAGCTTGCTGAGGGCTTGCGGCTAGTTCTTGTTTTGTTCTCATCCAGATGCTACATCGAGGTGGTCGCTGTGGTGCACGATTCGTGCCCGGCGCGTCCGGCAGGAGATGTTTCATGGCCCTTTACCAGGCGCCCTCGTTTGAAGCCCTTGAAAAGCTCAGCCGCAGCCGCGA
>CAKTFF010000329.1 GCA_934553185.1 uncultured Devosia sp. | reverse complement strand
CATGTATCGGGCTGCGGCCTTGCTGACGGTGAAGGTTGCGGTGACGTGAGTGGCCATCATGCGCTCGAAACTGTCGCGTTCAAAGGTTTCGAGCGACCCGCGGATCTGGATGCCGGCATTGTTGACGAGGATGTCGAGTGGTCCGATTTCGCGTTCGCAGTGATCAATTGCAGCTTCGACGCTGTCCTCATTGGTGACATCGAAGGCGAGGGCATGCACGGCGGCGCCCGTCGCGGCAAGGTCGGCGGCTGCGGCGCCTAGGGCAACGTTGTCTCGTGCGTTGAGCACGATGGCTGCACCGGCATTAGCCAGCGCTTCGGCCATGGCAAGGCCCAGGCCACGGCTGGAGCCGGTGACAAGGGCGCGCTTGCCCGAAAGGTCGAAAGGGGACGGCATGGATGTTTGCGCTCCGGTTGCGGGCAACCTAAGGGGCTCCTCGCCATGAGGCAAGGTGAGCTACCATACAAGTTCTGGAAAGGCGGCTAAACGGCGCGAATTCGACTTTCGCTTAGGGCTGGTTTGTGGTCAGTTCGCCGCGCGCCATGCCTTGGGCGCATAGACAAGAAGTTGCTGGAAGGACTGCGTGCATGTCGACTGCGGATATCGGCCTGATCGGCCTGGCGGTGATGGGGTCCAACCTCGCCCTCAACATTGCCGAAAAGGGCTATACGATCGCTGTCCATAACCGGTCGCCGGGCCGGGTCGACGACTTCGTGGTGGAAGCGGGCCAACAGGGCTTGGGCGAGCGCACCATTCCCCACTACGATCTCCCGAGCTTTGTGGCTGGGGTGAAACGGCCGCGTTCGATCATCATCATGGTCAAGGCCGGGCAGCCGGTGGATGCCATGATCGAGCAGTTGCTGCCGCTGCTGGAAGAAGGCGACGCGATCATCGAGTGCGGCAATTCGCTGTTCACCGACACGCAACGGCGCTTCAACTACCTTAAGCCCAAGGGCATCGGCTATCTCGGCGTCGGCGTATCGGGCGGCGAAGAGGGAGCGCGTCACGGTCCGTCCATCATGGTGGGTGGGTCCAAGGAGCAGTGGCACAATGCCGAAGCGGTACTGACGGCGATTGCTGCACAGTTCAATGGCGAAAGCTGCTGTGCGTATCTGGGTGAAGGTGGCGCGGGGCACTTCGTCAAGACGATCCACAACGGCATCGAATATGGCGACATGCAGATGATCGCCGAAGTGTATGGGGTAATGCGCGACGGGCTGGGCATGGACCCGGCCGCGTGCGCCGAGGTGTTCAAGGAGTGGAACAAGGGGCCGCTCAATTCCTATCTGATCGAGATCACCGGCCATGTGCTGGCTGCGGTAGATAGCCAGACCGGCAAGCCGCTGGTGGAGCTTATTCTCGATAAGGCGGGCCAGAAAGGCACCGGCGTTTGGTCGGCCATCGCAGCCCAGCAGATGGGCGTTCCGGCGACTGCCATCGAGGGCGCCGTGGCTGCCCGCTCGATCTCGTCGCGCAAGGAAGAGCGCGTGGCGGCAGAGGCGATCTATGGCAAGCCCAATCGCGGCCAGACCGATGTGACGCTGCAGGAGTTGGAACAGGCACTGCTGGCGGGCAAGATCGTTTCCTATGCGCAGGGCTTTGCGGTGATCGCCAAGGCGTCGGAAGAGAATGGCTGGGCGCTGCCGCTGGCGACCATCGCCAAGATCTGGCGCGCGGGCTGCATCATCCGCTCGCGGTTCCTCGACCAGATGTCGGAAGCCTACCGCAAGGGCGGCAATGCCAATCTGCTGGTCGTGCCGGATTTCGTGGCGCTGATGAAGGAAAGCCACCCGTCGCTGCGCAAAGTGGTGGCGGCTGCCGCGCAAGGCGAGTTTCCAATGATCTGCCTGTCGGCGGCGCTGAGCTATTTCGACAGCTATCGCCAGGCTCAAGGCACTGCCAACCTGACACAGGGTCAGCGCGACTTCTTTGGCGCCCATGGCTTTGAGATCGAGGGCCGCGGGTCGGATCTGCATGGAACCTGGCCCAGCACGCTGGGCAAATAAGCGCAAAAAGAAAGGGCCCCGCACTGCGGGGCTTTTTGTTTCAGCTTTCCTCGGGAGCCACCGCGTAAGGGACGCGGGCGATCAGCACCCGCCCTTCATCTTCAATCTCGAAGACACCTTCGGTCGGCTCCTCGGCCAGCGCAGCGGCGCCCTGGGCGGCAAAGGTGGCTTCTTCGAGGGCATTGTTGAGCGTATCAAGCTTGAGACCGTCGATGTCGATCTCTGCCGCGCCGTCCTTCGGGCGGTGATTGAAAAAGAATCTTGGCATTGTGGCGCTCCGTTTACTTTTGAACGGAGCTGAAGATTCTTCGTTCCAGCCGGCCATTGTTCTAAAGGGCGCGGAACATGACGTAGCTGTCCACATAGCCGTGGGTCGGGTGGTTGAAGGCTCCAGGCAGGGTGCCGACGATGGCAAAGCCGAGCTGCTGCCAAAGAGCGACGGCGCGCGTGTTGGTGCTGACGACATGGTTGAACTGGATGGCGCGAAAGCCGCGTTCTCTGGCGCGCACCAAAGAGTGTTGGGCCATGCTGCGCGCGACACCGCGGCCTTGCGCATGAGCTGCGGTCATGTAGCCGCAATTGGCGACATGGGCACCGCCGCCACGCTGATTGGCCATGAGGTAATAGGTGCCAAGGGTAGCGCCATCCTGCTCAACGACGAAGACCTCGTGCGCGGGGTCGAACCAGTAGGTTTCGACGCCGGCGGCATCGAGGTTTCGATCGATGGCGTAGGTTTCGCCGGCCGCCAGGACCGGCGTGACGATGGCGAGGACCGAAGGGCGGTCGGCGTCAGTTGCCGGTCGAATGCTTGTGGTCGTCATCATCCAGAGGCGGGGTTCGGACCTGTCCGGGGGGCGCCATTTCGGGCGCGTGGGGATGGTTGGCAACGCTGGGGCGATTGCCCAGTTCGAAGCGCCAGGCGGCGACGGCGAACAGGGCAAGAGCAACGACGACACTGGCGCTGGCCGCGAGGAATGGCGCGCCGGGGAAGTAGCCGGGCGCGCCGGGCGTAGTGGTGTAATAGGAGAAGATCTGGGTGGCCGCGAGCGGCCCGATGATCGTGGCAAGGGAACTCGCCGCGTTGACCGCGCCCTGCAACTCGCCCTGGCTGTTGTCGGGGACCTGACGCGACAGCACGCCATTGATCGCGGGTGGGCCAAGACCACTAACAGTGCCGATTAGAATGGCGAGATAAAGCATGTAGACATCGGCAGAGAAGGCAA
>CAKTFF010000328.1 GCA_934553185.1 uncultured Devosia sp. | reverse complement strand
GCCGCAATACGCGATGGCCCGGCTGTATGAAGCGACGCGCAAGCAGGGCAAGGACGTTTATATCACCACAGAAGTGGGTCAGCACCAGATGTGGGCGGCGCAGCACTTCCACTTCGACCAGCCCAACCGCTGGATGACGTCGGGTGGCCTGGGCACGATGGGCTATGGGCTTCCCGCTGCCGTGGGTGTGCAGGTGGCGCATCCCGATGCGCTGGTGATCGACATTGCCGGGGAAGCTTCGGTGCAGATGACCATGCAGGAAATTTCGACCGCGGTGCAGTACCGCCTGCCGATCAAGATCTTCATCCTCAACAACGAACGCATGGGCATGGTGCGCCAGTGGCAGGACCTGCTGCATGGCTCGCGCTATGCGCACAGCTATTCGGAATCTTTGCCCGATTTCGTCAAGCTTGCAGAGGCTTACGGCGGCAAGGGGATCCGCTGCGACAACCCTGCCGAACTCGATGCCGCTATAGCCGAGATGCTCGACTATGACGGCCCGGTACTGTTCGACTGCCTGGTGGAAAAGGACGAGAACTGCCTGCCGATGATCCCATCGGGCAAGCCGCATAACGAGATCATCCTGCCCGACACGGCAAACATCGGCGACATCATCGACGAGAAGGGGCGGGCTTTGGTGTGAGTTGAGCTGTCCCACCCACCGTGTCACCCCGTGCTCGACCCGGGGCCCATCTTGAGATCTCAGGATGGATCCCGCTCAAGGCCGGGATGACACCGAGTTGGTGGATATAGCGAGCGAAACACAGGCGCTGAGGACAACATGAACGCACATCTGCAGCCGACCGGGTCGGCCTATTTCATCACCAAGGAAACCCAGGATATCGAGCGGCATACTTTGTCGGTGCTGGTGGACAATGAGCCTGGCATTCTGGCGCGGGTTGTCGGACTGTTTTCGGCGCGCGGTTACAATATCGAGAGCCTGACCGTCAGCGAAACCGAACATGGCCGCCGACTTAGTCGCATCACCGTGGTGGTGACGGCGACGCCCAAGGTGCTGGTGCAGATCAAGCTGCAGCTCGAGCGGCTGGTGCCGGTGCACAAGGTGCATGACCTCACTTCTGAAGGGCAGTCCATTGAGCGCGAACTGGCGCTGATCAAGGTGGCGGGCTCGGGCGACCACCGCGCAGAAACGCTGCGCCTGGCCGATGCCTTCCGGGCCCATATCGTTGATGCGACGGTGGAGAGCTTTGTGTTTGAAGTCACCGGCAAACCCGAAAAGATCGACAGCTTCATTGCCCTCATGCAGCCGCTCGGGCTGGTAGAGGTCGTGCGGACCGGGCTGGCGGCGATTTCGCGCGGCCAGCACAGCATGTAGGACGGGTCTGTGTCGGGTCTTTCACCTAATCTACGCGGCATATTGTTGATGCTCGCGGCTACGGCCGCGTTCACCATCAACGACACTATGCTCAAGCTGGTGACGGTTGACCTGCCGCCATTCGAAGCGGTGTTTCTGCGCAGCCTTGCCATCTGCATTATCGGCTGGCCGATGATGGCGATCAGCGGCGATCTCCGTTCGGCGGGGCGAATGGCCGACGGGCGTGTCATGTTCCGCAATTTGTTCGAGCTGATCGCCGTCTTCGGCTTCATGCTTGGTCTGGCCTATGCGCCGATCGCGGACCTGACGGCGATCAGCCAGCTGTCGCCCATGCTGCTGCTGATCGGTGCGGTGTGGTTTTTTGGTGAGAAGATGAGCCGGCTGCAACTGTCGCTGGTTTTCGTGGCCTTTGCTGGCGCTTTGCTGGTGGCACAACCTGGTGGCTCCGGCTTTGCGCCCTTTGCCTTGTTCGGGTTTTGGAATGCGGGCTGTGTCGCCATACGGGATCTATTGGGCCGCCGTATCGGCAGGGACGTGCCGGGCCTCGTAGTCGCGATCGGGTCCGGATTTGTGGTGCTGATCGGCACGGGCGTCGCCACGATGCTGTTCGAGACCTGGGTTTGGCCAAGCGTTGCCGCTTGCGCGCTGATTGCCGGATCGGCAGTGTTCGTTGTTCTGGGTCACTGGCTGATCTTTTCGAGCTTTCGCGCCGCGCCGGTCAGCATCGTGGCGCCGTTCTGTTATGCATCCACGATCTGGGCGCTGATCTCGGGCGTCCTGGTTTTCGGGAGTGTACCGAACGCTTTGTCTATGGCCGGCATGGCGCTGATTGTGGGCAGTGGCGTCGTTGTGGTTGCTGTCGAGCGTTGGGCTACGCGCTCAGCCGTGATGCCCTAGAACGTTGCGCCGGGCGTATCGGTCCGGCTAGAAGCGGATAGATGATGCAACCGGGGTAGTGCCGTGACCTTGCTTTCCGTCAATCTTAATGCCGTTGCCCAACTGCGCAACCGGCGTGACCTGCCATGGCCAAGTGTAACCGGTATTGCTCGGGTCGTGCTGGATGCCGGCGCAAGCGGCATCACCATCCATCCGCGGCCTGATCAACGGCATATTCGGCGGCATGATGTGTTCGATCTTGCTGAGTTGTTGGCGCGTGACTACCCCGCGGCAGAGTTCAATATCGAGGGTTATCCCAGCGCGGAATTCCTTGCGCTGATCGATGCTGTACAACCGCATCAGGTCACGCTGGTGCCCGACGACCCGGCACAGGCGACATCGGATCACGGCTGGGACTTCGAAGGGCAGGGTGACCTGCTGGCGTCAACTGTGGAGCGCCTGCGCGCGCCGGGGCGCCGGATTTCACTGTTCTGCGATCCTGATGCTGGTGCTGGCGGCATCGCCGGCGCCAAGCGTACCGGCGCCGACCGCGTCGAGCTCTATACGGGTCCATATGGCGGGTGTTTCAACGACCTTGGTCGGGCAAAGCAGGAACTCGCTGCCTTGGCCGCCACGGCTGCAGCGGCGAAGGCGGCTGGAATGGGCGTCAATGCCGGGCATGACCTGACGCTTGCCAACCTGCCAGAGTTTCAAGCGGCAGTTGCCGGTGTGGACGAAGTGTCGATCGGCCATGGTCTGACGGCGGACGCTTTGTTGATGGGGTTTGCGGAAGCCGTGCGGCGTTACATTGCCGTTCTAGAATAGTACGTCGAGCGAACTGGGCTTCGTGCCAACTGCACGTCGCGCGATGCTCAGTGATCGACAGAAGCGAACAATCCGTCTCACGTGGTTGAGAAGTCAGGCTCGTTATCCAGATCGGTGGCCCTAGAGCTGGTAAACCGCACATCTGCTACACTTACATCAGTGTGCCTACGGCAACCACTTGTGACCGCACCACAAG
>CAKTFF010000327.1 GCA_934553185.1 uncultured Devosia sp. | reverse complement strand
GCCGTCATGGAGACCGGCCTTCACTGGGCCGCAGGAGCCGGCGCCACCACGGCGGCCCTCAACGTCGTGGCCGATAACCACGCGGCCAAGGCGCTCTATGCGGCACTGGGCTACTCCCATCAGTATGACTACAGCTATCGCATTCCGGGTGCCCGATGAGCGACCGCAAGCTGCTCGTTGTTGTTGCCGTCGCCCTGGTGGACCCCGACCGGCGCGTCCTCATCGCCCAGCGTCCGCCGGGTAAGTCATTGTCCGGTCTTTGGGAATTCCCCGGCGGCAAGGTCGAGCCAGGCGAAACACCCGAAGCGGCGCTGATCCGTGAACTCGAGGAAGAACTGGGCATATCCACCAAGACCGCATGCTTGGCGCCCGTTTCCTTCGCCAGTCACTCTTACGACAATTTTCACTTGTTGATGCCACTTTATGCCTGCCGGAAGTGGCAGGGCGTGCCCGAAGCGCGGGAACATACGGCCCTTAAATGGGTGCGGCCGCGCAACCTGCGCGACTATCCCATGCCACCAGCCGACGAGCCGCTGATCGCCGCCCTATGCGATCTGCTCTAGGGGACAACATGGGCAAGTTGATCAAACGCTTTGGGCGCGACCAAGACGGAGCCACCGCCATCGAATATGGGCTGATCGCCGCGCTGATCGCCGTTTCCGCGATTGCCGCCTTCACCCTTTTGGGCAATGGGCTGGAAAACCTGCTCGATCCAGGCACCTCGGACGTCATCACCAACCAGACCGACAAGCTCTAGCGGGCGGCTACTGCAGCGCCACCACCTTGTACTTTTCACCCACGACCAGCGGATCACCGGGATAAAGGTCGTTGATGATATAGAACAGCTCGCTTCCGCGGCTGAGCCCACCCATCTGCCGGGCGAGCGAGTCCGCGGTATCGCCTGATTTGGCAGTGACCACCTGTACGGCAACCTTGCGCACCTGCGACATGTCGGCCGCGTCTGATCGGCGGAAGCTCTCAAGCGTTGCCGTCGCACCCTGGGCAAAGCGCTGGCTGTCGCTCTTGGCGGCAAAGATGAAGCGATAAACTTGTCCGTCGAGCCGCATCACCGACACGCGGAAGAACCACTGGTCGGTCTGGGCGAGGCCCGAAGCGGTCTCGATGCCATTCACCGTTTGGGTCTGGACGGTTTCGCCCTTGAGCCCGGCAATCCAGCCCGACTTGAGATAATCGGCCAGCGGAATATTGCCCTGCACATCGGCACTGTCGAAGCGCACCGCTTCCCCATCGCCGGCCACGCCCACCACGGCACTCGGCCCATTTTGCAGCGTATAGCCTTCGGGTACGGTGAAGGTGAACTTGGACGCCGAGTGGATAAAGCGCCGCCCCACAATGGAGCCCTGCGCCGGCGAGTCGCCAAAGGTCAGCCCGGTGATCGACGCCAGGTAGCCGTTGCGGTCGGTTTCCCCCATCGGGCCTTCGCCAAACATGGTGCGCGCCGTATCCGCCGCATCCTGGATGCGCGCGGGTGTGGACGGATGGGACGACAGGAACCCTTCCCCGCCGTCTTCGCCCGCCGAGAACCGGGCAAACCGGCTCATCACCCCCAGGAATCGGGCCGCTGCCTGCGGATCATAGCCTGCCTTTCCGGCAAACTTGATGCCCTCGCGATCCGCTTCCAGCTCCTGGTTCTGGCTGAACGCCGCCATGGACTGCCGCGTCCGATTAGCCGAGGCATCGGTGGAAGTATCGCCGCCAAACACGCCCGTGATCACCCGATCAACGATTTCCGTGGTCCGCGTCCGGTCCGTCCGCGCCCGGGCATGGCGCAGGGTAACGTGGGCGATCTCGTGCGCCAGCACTGCAGCCAACTCGCTCGTGTCCGATGCCAAGGCCAGAATGCCGCGCGTCACATAGATATAGCCGCCCGGCAGGGCAAAGGCATTAACCTCGGAACTGTCGAGGATCGTCACCTGAAATTGGGCATTTGGCTGGTCCGCTGCAGCCAGGAGACGCCCCACGATGCGCGCAACCATGATCTCGGCCGGGCGATCTGAATAAACCCCGCCATAGGCCGCCACGATGCGCGGATGCTCGCGCCGGCCGATCACCACGTCGTCGGGATCGGTCCCCTCGGGCACGACGGTGGGTGCCGGATTGTCCCCGGTCTGGCTCACGGCAATGTTGGTGCCGGTCATGCTGGTGCAAGCGCTCAGCGCCACCAGCGACACGGCCAGCAGACCGTTGCGCAAACCCTTCACCAATTGCCCGTTCGCCCTCATTGTAGTGCCAAGACCTCGATCTGCTCGGGATGGGTCACTTCGATGCGCGGACCATCCCGGTCGTCCACCCATCCTCGGATGCGCACCAGCGCATTGTCGAGCGCCAGCGGGTCCAATCCCGCCTCGGCAAACAGCCGCAGCCCCGGTGCCTCGATCACGGCGGTGAAGTCTTCCTTCCACAAACGGCCAAAATTGAGATAGACGCGCCCGCCCGATTTTTCTGCCAGCAGCACCCGGCCTTCAACCAGCTCATACTGGCCCGCATGGCTCAGCAACTCATCCGGCGCATTGGCTAGGCGCACGCTGTAATAGGGATCGCTCCAGATGCCAAGCCCGCCAAGCCGCGCACGGCCCTCGGCAGCCAACAGAAGATCAAGACAGGCCCGATTGTCGGGAAACGAATAAACCCGCGCCAAGCCCTTGGCGACCATCTCACGCTGCGCCCAGATCTCTCCCTCGGGCCCCTCAACGAAGAGGTGGGCCAGCACGCGCCCATAACGGTCCACTTCCTCGCCGCCAAAGCCCAGCCGCACCGGACGGTTGAGCGCCATGGCTTCGAGCGCCTCCTTGGCCTCCGGCGCCAAAGGCCAGGAAACGAAACCGGGACGATCGAGCGGCAGTTTGGGCGCCTGCGTGCCAATCATACGCACCACCCGCCCATCATCAAGGATCACCGTATCCCCGTCGGTTACCGAGGACACGACGCCACCAGGCTCCATACGCAACTGTTCGCAGGCCAGCGCCGCCACCGAAACCGAACTCAGCGCTGCAAGCGCCGCGAGCCGGACAAAACTGATCTGCAACACCGAGCGCTCCTCGCAAGCTTTCATTTACCATGCCGCTTAAAGCAGAAAAAATGGTGAACGCCGCTTAAGCATTTTCACCCCGGTGCCGACAACCTTGTTTCATTGAGGTGGAACTGGTAATTCGCGTCCGTGGTCTCGTAGCTCAGCAGGATAGAGCACCGGATTCCTAATCCGGGGGTCATGGGTTCGAATCCCGTCGAGATCACCA
>CAKTFF010000326.1 GCA_934553185.1 uncultured Devosia sp. | reverse complement strand
GGTTGTCAGTGTGCTCAACAGCCAAGCAGAACCCAGTCCAACTAGCGGCATGACGGCGATCAGAACGTCGAAATAGGTATTCTGGCTCACGCCACGGCCGAGGTCGAAAAGCAGTCCCAGCACGACGGCAAGAACAAGGTAGAGACCAACCAACCAAACATCTCGATTGCCGCGGAAGAGGATTGCCGCCAGACCCGCAAACAGGAAATAGGGAATAAGCGGAATAAGATCCCGGCTCCCATTCTTCATTAATTCGAGCGAATAGATTCGCTCGTGGCCAAAGAGTTGCTGGAAGAAGCTGGCGCCATACAGCAGATAGAAGGCCAGCCCCGCCACGACGGTCAGGACCACGCCGCCAACAAGCCAGCCGACGAAGGCACGTCGATCAACAACAGCCAGCCAGATCGTGACCGCCAGCGGGATCGGGAGCAGGTTATGCTTGACCAGACCGCCGGCAAAAATGAACAGCAGGGCATAAACCAGATGGCGTCGCTCGATCGCCCCTGCCGGAGAGCGTATCAGAAGCATCAATCCTGTGCTTTGAAGGGCATGACCAAACCATTGCGGATCGTTCATGCCCACATAGCCAGCATATTTGCTGGATGCGTAGAGCAGGGCCAGGATGGCTGCAAAAATCGCCGTCAGCTTTGTTGCGCCAAGCTTATGGGAGATGAGCCCAATATTGGCAGCCGTCACCAGAATGCTGACAAAGGCCAGTGCGCGGCCTGCCATGACGTTGTCGCCGAAGATCTTTCCCAGCGATCCAACCACGTAAAAGGACAGTGGCGGGTAGTTGGGGAAGTTGGACAACCCCGCCAGATCATAGAAATTGACGCGAGTCATTGCATGCATAGCATGCAGGGCGTTCCACCCTTCGTTGCCGTTCATCGGCATGCGCATGGTGAGACGATAAACAGTGATCGCTAGGAATGTCGCCGAAAGCGCACCAACGAACGCGACAATCAAGGCGGGTGCCGAGCGTCTAGCTTTGTTTAACACTATTATGTCTCACCAATGAAGTGAGCAGCTACTTACTGTATTCGGGACGTTTGTCCATGCCCTTCTGATCGCGCACGTGGTTGAGGAACCGCGTAAACAGATAATGGCTGTCGCGCGGCCCTGGGCTTGCCTCGGGATGGTACTGAACCGAGAAGATCGGCTTGCCATCAACGCTCAGCCCCGCATTGCTCTGGTCAAACAGCGAGACATGGGTTTCCGTCACGCCCGCAGGCAGGCTGGCTTTGTCCACGGCAAAGCCATGGTTCATTGAGGTGATCTCCACCTTGCCGGTGGTCAGGTCCTTCACCGGATGGTTGGCGCCATGGTGGCCCTGATGCATCTTGCTCGTGGTGCCGCCGAGGGCAAGCCCCAGCAACTGGTGGCCTAGGCAGATGCCGAATACCGGTTTGCCGGTTTCCATCAGCGTCTGGATTGTTGGAACGGCATATTTGCCCGTAGCCGCCGGATCGCCCGGGCCGTTGCTGAGGAAAATGCCGTCAGGATTGTGCGACAGCACATCTTCAGCGGTCGCCGTGGCGGGAACAACGGTCACACGCGCGCCTTGATCGGCAAGGCAGCGTAGGATGTTGCGCTTGGCGCCGTAATCTATAGCGACGATATGGAAGTCAGGCTTCTCGACGGTTGAAAATCCCTTGTTCCATTCCCAGCCGGCTTCGTCCCAATTGTAGGTCTGGGCGGTGGTGACTTCGCGCGCAAGGTCGAGACCTTCAAGGCCGGGGAAAGCGTCGAGTTCAGCCTTGATGGCAGCCTCGTCGAACTGACCTTCAGGCTGATGGGCGATGACCCCATTGGGCATGCCATGTTCGCGGATCTGCGCCGTCAGCGCTCGTGTGTCGATGCCGGCAATGCCGACGATGTTGCGCTTTTTCAGCCACGCGTCGAGCCGTTCGGCGGCGCGGTAGTTGCTTGGATTGGTGATATCGGCCTTGAGCACCACGCCGCGCACACCTGAGAGGGCCGCTGTATTAACCGTCTCGATGTCCTCGTCATTGGTGCCCACATTGCCGATATGGGGGAAGGTGAAGGTGACGATCTGCCCGGCATAGGAAGGGTCGGTCAGCACTTCCTGGTAGCCGGTCATGGCCGTGTTGAAACACACCTCGCCCGCTGCCTGGCCCACTGCGCCAATGCCGCGGCCTTCCAGTCGCGTTCCGTCTTGAAGGATCAAAAGGGCGGTCGCGGGGGATTGCTGCCAGCCGGTCACGGTGGGCCTCCAAGGTTTTACGAAAAGATGTCGGTTGAGGCCTCCTCATAGAAGGCTGCGGCCAAGCGCGCAAGTAGCGGACCTTGCTTGTTGCGCCTATATGGGGCCGACAGACTCAAAGTCCAGAGGACAAAACCCATGCGCGAACAGTTCAGCGAAGCTCTCAAGACGGCGCTAAAAGCCCGCGATCAGCGGCGCACCGCAACCCTGCGCGCCATAACCTCGGCGATCAAGGACAAGGATATTGCCATCCGCACGGAAAATCGTGGACCGGCCACCAATGAGGAAATTCTTGTTATCGTCGGGAAGATGGTCAAGCAGCGCGAAGAAAGCTTCGCCATCTATGCCCAGGCGGGCCGGTCCGATCTTGCAACGGTGGAAAAGGAAGAGATCGACATCCTCAATGAGTTCCTGCCCAAGGGATTGAGCGAAGAGGAAGTGGATGGAGCCATCCGTGCCGCCATTGCCACGACTGGGGCTGAGGGAGCCAAGGACATGGGCAAGGTCATCGCCCAGCTCAAGGTGGATTATCCCGGTCGGATCGACTTCGCCAAGGCCAGCGGCAAAGTGCGCGCGGCGCTTAGCGCCTAGGCAATCAGCCGCAGGGCTGGCGCATGAACGCGATTGCGTCCGGCTGACTTTGCCGCATAGAGCGCTTCGTCGGCGCGGCGCAGCACGCTTTCAAACGCTTCCCCATCCACCCCGCTGACGGCGATGCCGGCGCTGACCGTAGCTTCGTGCATGCCGCGCAAGGCCTTGCTCGCGCCGGCGCTGAAGCCGCTGCGAATGCGCTCGGCGACCGCGCTGGCTGACTGACGGGGAAGATCCCGCAGCACCACGCAAAATTCCTCGCCGCCCAAACGCGCCGCCAGGTCTCCGCTGCGAATGCCATGCTGCACCAGCCGGCCAAAGGACTCGAGCACTGCGTCACCGGCGGCATGGCCAAACTGGTCGTTGATGGTCTTGAAGTGATCAAGGTCGAACATGATCACCGCAGAGCCGGCATCGAGTTCGCTGTCGCCCACGGCGTCAAACA
>CAKTFF010000325.1 GCA_934553185.1 uncultured Devosia sp. | reverse complement strand
GCATGGGATTGATCTCGGCAATACGATCGAGATGGAGGCGAAGCGCGCGGACTGCCAGCCCCAGAGAGGCGGCGGTTTCTTCGATCTCTTCCTCGCTGCGGGGCAGGAATTCATGCAGCGGCGGATCAAACAAGCGCACGGTGACCGGCAGGCCGTTCATGGTGGAAAACAAAGCCGAATAATCGCCGGTCTGGTAGTCGACCAAGCCGTTGATGGCGCGGCTGCGATCGTCTTCGTCTTCACTCAGGATGACACGGCGGAGCGCCACCATTCGTTCGGGCGAAAAGAACATGTGTTCCGATCGCGCGAGGCCAATGCCTTCGGCGCCAAAGCTGAGGGCCGTGACGGCTGACTCAACGGTTTCGGCATTGGTGCGAACCGCAATGGTGCGGCTGCGGTCGGACCAGCCCAGCAAGGTGCCGATCGCGCCACCGATATGGGGCTGGGCGAGCGGCAAGGTGCCGGCATAGACGAGGCCATCGCTGCCATCGATGGTGAGGCGATCGCCGGCGCGAAACTCACGGTCGCCGATGCGGCAGACCATCTCGCCGCTATCCACCGAAAGGGTGCGGACACCAGCCACGCAGGGCTTGCCGGTGATGCGGGCGACGACGCCGGCATGGCTGGTCATGCCGCCGCGGGCCGTAAGGATGCCAGTGGCCGCCTTCATGCCGTCGATGTCGGCCGGGCCGGTTTCGTTGACCACGAGAATGCAGTGCTTGCCACGGGCACGCAGGCGTGCCGCGTCTTCGGGGTTGAAAACGATGGCGCCCGACGCTGCGCCCGGGGACACGCCAAGCCCCGTGGCAATGGGCGAAGCGCCTTCGACCGACTTGAGGCGCGGATGAAGCAGTTGCGCGAGGCGCGTGGGATCGACGCGGCTGACGGCGTTCTGGGCCGACCAAACCTTGCGATGGACACGATCAACCGCAGCCTCAAGATCGGCGGCTGCGGAGACCTGGCTGGGGCGGGCAGACAGAAACAGAACCTGGCCGCCTTTGATGGCCACGGTGCAGCACATATGCCGGCCGGCCTTGGCGTCCACCAGCGCCACCAGCGCATTGACCGATTCGGGCAGGCGGCGCAGTGGCATGCCGTTGAGCGGCGCTGGGCCCAGCGCACCGGTTTGCCCATTGCGCGTGAGGAACTGCTCGATCTCGCCTTCGGCGGCCGCCTGAACCAGAACGATCTGACGGCCACGGTCCTCGTCGTTGCGGCCGGTCCAGCCCTTGCCAAAGCCGTAGCTGTCAAACGCGTCCTTGATGGCGCGGGCGAGCGGGCGGCTTGGATCAACCGAGTCTTCGGCATTGACGGGCGCGGCGATGTTAAGCTTGGCGGGGGCAAGGCCGCCATTGTGGGTGGCGGCAGAGGTGCGCACCACCAGAACGGGAGATGCACCATCCGGCGCCACGAGGCGGAAGAGGCAGGCCACCCAATGGCTGCGCAGGCGCACATCCTTTCGGGCGCGTTCGCTCTGCAGCGCGTCCCATGCGGCGCGTGTCAGCGCAATGGTGGGAACGGTGGGGAAGCCGGTTTCGCCAACACGAAAGATCCAGCGCGCCTTGCCGCTCAAGAGCTTGATCTGGCTGGTCGACAGGTTCGCCCTCCCCACTGCGGGGGCGATCGCGAACATTTCCTGCGCCAAACTCACCGGGAGGTCCTTGCCATGCCTTGCGGGCTCATATTGCCCATGCGCCGTTGTGACCGCAACAAGACTTGACTTGAGGCGTCAGCGAAAGCATCTCAGTGCTATGGAAAAGCGGCCACAACTAGACATTCTTCTTTGCGCCCCACGTGGATTTTGCGCGGGGGTGGACCGGGCCATCCAGATCGTGGAACTGGCGCTCGAAAAATACGGTGCGCCCGTTTATGTGCGCCACGCCATCGTGCACAACAAATATGTGGTGGATGGGCTGCGCGACAAAGGCGCCGTTTTTGTTGAAGAACTGAGCGAGATTCCGGACAGCGGCGCCCCGGTGGTGTTTTCCGCCCATGGCGTGCCCAAGTCGGTTCCGGCTGATGCGCGCACCCGCAACATGTTTTTCCTTGATGCCACCTGCCCGCTGGTGAGCAAGGTGCACGTGGAGGCGCAGCGCCATCATGCAGAAGGGCACGAGATCGTGCTAATCGGCCATCAAGGCCACCCCGAAGTGGCGGGGACGATGGGCCAGTTGCCGCCCGGCTCGATCTCGCTGATCGAGACGGTGGCGGACGCCCTTGCGTTCGAGCCGCGTGATCCGGGATCGCTGGCTTTTGTGACCCAGACGACGCTGTCGGTGGACGACACGCGCGAGATCGTCGATGCGCTCAAAGGGCGGTTTCCCCAGATCAACGGGCCGCATAAGGAAGACATCTGCTACGCTACGACCAATCGGCAGGAGGCTGTTAAGTCGGTCGCGCCGGAGGTGGACGCCATGGTTGTGGTGGGATCTCCCAATTCATCCAACTCGCTGCGTCTGGTGGAAGTGGCCGAGCGTTCGGGCTGCAAGGTCGCTATGCTGGTGGATCGGGCGAATGAGATCGACTGGTCGCGGCTTGAGGGTATTCGCTCGCTTGGGATTTCTGCCGGCGCATCGGCCCCCGAAAAGCTGGTCGACGAAGTGATCGAGGCTTTTGCCCAACGCTACGACATAAAGGTCGAGGCACGGGTCACCGCGCGGGAAAACATCGCCTTCAACATTCCGCGCGAGCTGCGCACGATCGAAGTTGCAGGCACGCCTTGAGCGAAACGGTTACGATCCACACCGACGGCGCCTGTTCGGGCAATCCCGGGCCGGGCGGATGGGGCGCCATTCTTGAATACGGTGGACACACCAAAGAGCTAAAGGGCGGCGAAGCGCTGACCACCAACAACAAGATGGAGTTGACGGCAGCCATCGAGGCTTTGACCGCCCTGACCCGGCCATGCACCGTGGAAATCCATACCGATAGCCAGTATGTGAAAAACGGCGTTCAGAGCTGGATGCATGGCTGGAAGCGCAATGGCTGGAAAACCGCCGACAAGAAGCCGGTGAAAAACCTCGAGCTCTGGCAGGCGCTGGACGCCGCGACGCAGCGGCACACGATTGCGTGGAAGTGGGTCAAGGGTCATGCCGGGCACGAGCTCAACGAGCGTGCCGACCAGTTGGCCAATGAAGGCATGGCGCCGTTTAAGCGGCGGTGAAACCGCTCGTGCCAACTAAGCGGCACAGCCTTACGCCTGAATATAAGTGAGCTAGGAAAACCGCCGTCGCTTCCCTTAGGCTCGACCCGAGGGTCTTTCGAAATTGTGCCGTGGGGAGCCTG
>CAKTFF010000324.1 GCA_934553185.1 uncultured Devosia sp. | reverse complement strand
CGCGGATGGCGTTGGCCTGCTGGTCGGTCGAGGCGACCGTTGCACGCAAAGTCTCCAGCTCGGTCTGAGTTGTATCGAGGAGTTGCGTTTCAACCAGGTCAAGCTGCTGCTGCAGATTGACCGTGGCATCACTATCCGTGCCGGTCGTGGCAATCTGTGCCGTGAGATCGGCCCGCTGTTGTTCGAGGGACTGGAGCGCTTGGGAGGCGAGAAGGTCGGCGGTGGCACTCCAATTGCGTTCAGCAACCTGATCGGCGACCTGGGTGAGGGTGTTCTGCGTCTCGGACCCTGTGGCTTGCAGTTGAGCGAGTTGGTCCCTCAAGGCGCCAATCGTGTTATCGCCGGCTTCGCTTTCCACCCGCTCAATATTGGCGGCCATGTAATCGTCGAAGGCGTCATCGGCCAGGACAATGCTTTGCTGCGCCTCAGCCACGCGAGCGTCGAGGGTGGACTGCGCGGTCAGCACCGAGGTGACCTTGGAGTCGAGCTGCTCCCGGATGTAGTTTTCCGCCACTGAATTAGCGATGATGGCCGCCTGGCCCGGATCGGCGGAGGAGGCATAAACCGAGATCAGGAAGGTCAAGCCACGGCGCTGCACGAAAACATTGTTTCGCAGAGCCCGGACAATATTGTTGAGCGCCTCCTCGCCGGTGGGAAGGGTTGGTTGCGCCAGCCGAAAGAAGGACAACACCCGTTCTCGCAAACCGAGACGGGGCGCGAAATCGGGGTTGTTGATCAGGTCCAGATCATCGATCACGCTCAGCATCACCGTGTCGGATGCTGCGAGTTCGACTTCGCTTTCGACGCGCGCATTGTCTGCCGCCGGCGCTGCGAAGGAATTTTCAGGCTCAAGGAGGTTCTTGCGGCTGGGATCAACCAGCACCAGAGCCGAAGCGGTGTAGACCGGCCGGAGCGAGAACGTATAGGCCCCTGCTATGCCGGCGATGAGCAGGGTGATGACCACGACAAGTTTCCACTGCCGCCGCAGGGCGCTCAGCACCTGCTGGATGTCCGTCATGGTCTCTTCCATTCACAACCTCTTCTTCATCGAGCCTTGCGGCTTTGCTGTGTGAAAACAGCCTTTATTGTGGCGACTGCCGCACAGCGCGCCGCCGAGCCGATCCGAGAGCCCCCCCAATCGGCACGTTTATCGATCATGCACGGTTTTTGCGTTCAAGGGCAGATGCCATGGCGAGTGCCCCCAGCATGGTGAAGGTCAGCGCCGTGGCATACATTTCAAAGCTGAAGTCGACCAGGGAATGGAGGGCAGCGACAACTGCGCAGCCGATCCACACCGTCAAGGCTGGGTCAGCCGATGCAGAGCGACGCATCGCACGGAGGCTGAAAAAGCTGATTAGGGCGACCAAGAGTATCGGCAGCGACCCAACAACCAGGCCGAGTTCGGACCACAAGGTGAGGTATGTGTTGTGCGCCCGGTCCCAAACCAGCTCAACATTGAGCGCCGGATCATGGAACAGCTGGAAGCCCTGGGCGAAGCTGCCGCCGCCATAGCCCAAAAAGGGTGCCGCTTGAATCATGTCCCATACCTGCGCGTATAGTCTCAGGCGCAAGGTGCCAGAACTTTCGAGTTCAAGAAACCGTAGCCAAACGCCGGTCTGGTATGTGTAGGCGGTAGCACCGATCAACAGCGCGACAAAAACGGCGCCGATGATCATGCGAAGGCTCGATTTTTGCCGGCCTGCCACATGGCAAATCATGACCGTCAAGGCACCGACGATCGCCACCACCAGGCCCATGCGCGAATTGCTGCCCAGAAGCGCTCCAATGATGAAGATCGCGTAGAGAGCGTAGGTTGCAAGCGCGGTCAGCAGGTGAACGCCGCGCCGGTTCTCAAGCGCATGAAGGGTCATAGCCGCCGTGATGGTCAGCCCCAGTGCCATAAAAGTGGCAAAGGAGTTGCGGTTCACAAAGGTGCCGGTAATGGAATCGATATAGGTCCACTTCTCCGCCCCAAGGAGGGTGTTGCCCCACTGATAATAGGAGAGAATTGCCAGAACGGCATGTCCTGCCATTACGGCAAGAAGGGTTTGCAGCATCAGCAATCGGCGCGGGGCATTGCTGGCGACCTGCAGTGATAAGTAGAACAGCATGCCGAAGCTGAACCAGCGCAACAACATTAAAAAGGTGTCGCCGGGCGTCGTGCTGATGAAAGGCGGCGTGGGGAGAAGGGTGCCGCCCGATCCCAGACCGCCGTTCCAGTAAAGGCTGCCCAGCGGCAAAAGCTGCGCGATCAGGGTGAGGCAGATGATGCCATAGGCCGCACTGAGCAGCTTGACCGAGCGCAGGGACGTATAGGCCTGGCTGCGCATCATAGCGAGGCTAACGACGTAGATCAGCCCGGCTAGTCCGATGATTGCCGACCAGAAGGCCCAAAAGAAGGGACGATTGCTGCCCAAGGGAATGACCGAGAGGCCAACGATCCCCAAAAGGACGACCGTCAACGGGCGATGAAGCCGACGCAGCCGGCCGGGACGGTGCACTGGTGCAGGGTCCGCGAAGGTTTCAAAAGCCGGAGCCGTCACAGGCTGGTGCCCCGCACATCGCTGTAGCCGCGGACATTCTCGAGAAACTCACCTTGGACGGGCTCGCTCAACTGCTCGATCAGCGCTGTTACGCGGGGCCTGAACTGCGGCGCGGCAACATATTCCTGCGCCAGGACGCGTGAGCCCTGGGTGGACTGGGCAAGCATCACGATATCCTTGTCGAAATGCTCCAACGTCACTGGCTCCAGGTGTGCATCGGCTTTCCTCGCCAGCCCAAATCGCCGCGACGCCAGCCAGAACTCATAGGGGCCACTTACCTGCGCCTGGACGAGGCTGTGATTGAGCTTGTTCCAGTCGGCCATGTCATAGGCGAGTTGTGCGCGGGCAAACCACAGAAAAGCGTTGACCGGACTTGCCTCCAGCATGCCGTCGAGCCTGTCCACACAAGCCTCGACCAACCGCGCTTTCTGCTCAGGCGGCAAGAAACGCGCCTCGAGGCGCGGAAAGCTGGTCATGCAGGCTTGGGCGTAGGCTTCCATCGCATCGCCGGATAGTCCGGGCGACATGGAGCCATCGATCAGGGCGTCGAGCTGCCCCCGTCCCTGCCCTTGGGTGAAGAGAAACGGGCTGGCTTCCAGTGAAGCGGCCCAGACCCCGCCAGCAGCGCAAGCAAAACCGCAAACAGCGATAACAAGCTGATCTAAACGCACGCCAAGACGCCTTCGGATCGGGCCTGCTCTATGTCGCGCATGTTAACTGCAGGCCCTTTGCCCAACGGTGAATGA
>CAKTFF010000323.1 GCA_934553185.1 uncultured Devosia sp. | reverse complement strand
ATCGAATTGATGCGCTGAAGCGCATCGAGATAGAACGGATTGCGCGACCCTGAAACAATGAGCTCGTGAAAGCGGACGCCGCGATCGTAGAGCTCCTCGATGCTCATCGCATCTACGCCGCCGGCCAGGATCAGCTCTTCCACCTTGCGGCATTCCGATGCTTGGACCAGATCGAGCTGATATCCCGGCTCAAGCAGGGCCGCCGGCTCGATCGCCATGCGAAACCGATAGGTCTGCGCCAAGGCATCGGCCGAGTTGAGCATGTCGGTAAACTGAAAGCCGTAGCCCTGGCGCCGTTCCAGCCAGCCTTCCTTTGCGATGCGGGTCACCAGCAGCTGGACCTCGGCATTGCTCAGGCCATAGCGATCTTTAAGGAAATTGACCGAAACCACATCGGGCACTTGCTGGCCGAGGCGCTCCTCCGCCAGCGCGAAATAAGCAATCTCCACCGCGGACCTGGGCGCTTGGGGACGCGTGCTCTGGCTCAGCGGGGTGGTTGATACAAAATAACCCTTGTTGCTCTCGTGCGTCACGGCGCCTTCGGCTTGAAGCATTTTGAGCGCCTCGCCTACAGGCGAGCGAGACACGGCGAAGCGATCCGCGAGCCCCTGTGCCTTGAGATGAGTTCCAGGTCCAAGAACGCCTGAGCGGATGTCGTCCCGGATGCGCGCTGCCAGTGGCTGTGAAACCCCGATTTTTCTTTTCAAGACCTCGCCCACATCACCCTCGAACTGCACCGCCGCAGGTTGCGATCAACCTACGGCACCACCGCATAATTGGTCTACATCAAGGGCCGGGAGCATCCGGCCAAATCCGGTTCGTGTGAATGTCACGATCGAGCCGTTTCCCGGCTTGGGGCGCAAGATGTGTCTTGCTACAAGCAGTGGAGTCCATGGAAAGTGTGTCATGCAAGATATCCTTCTCGCTCTTGAAGACCGCCGTGCGCGGGCGCGGCTCGGCGGCGGTCAGCAACGCATCGATACCCAACATGGCAAGGGTAAGCTGACGGCGCGCGAGCGGCTCGACGTGCTGCTCGATCCCGGTTCCTTTGAAGAATACGACATGTTCGTCACCCACCGCGCCACCGATTTCGGCATGGCTGAGGTGATCATCCCCGGCGATGGCGTGGTCACCGGCTGGGGGACGATCGAGGGGCGCCTGGTTTACGTGTTTTCTCAGGATTTCACCGTCTTTGGCGGTTCGCTGAGCGAAACGCATGCCGAGAAAATCTGCAAGATCATGGATCTGGCCATGCAGAACGGCGCGCCGGTGATCGGGCTCAACGATTCAGGCGGCGCCCGCATCCAGGAGGGCGTGGCGTCGCTGGGCGGTTATGCCGACGTGTTCTGGCGCAATGTGCAGGCGTCTGGTTCCATCCCGCAGATTTCGGTGATCATGGGCCCCTGTGCCGGTGGCGCGGTTTATTCCCCCGCCATGACCGACTTCATCTACATGGTCGAGGACACGAGCTATATGTTCGTGACCGGGCCCGATGTGGTCAAGACCGTGACCAACGAGACGGTGACGCAGGAAGAGCTGGGCGGCGCCTCGACGCATACTAAAATCTCTTCAGTCGCCGACGCTGCATTCCCCAATGACATCGAAACCCTGCTCGAAGTGCGGCGCCTCTTCTCGTACTTGCCGCAAGCGGCCGGGCAAAAGCCACCCCGCCTGCCCACGCATGACCCGATCGACCGGGGTGACGCAAAGCTCGACACCATCATTCCCGACAGCGCCCAAAAACCATACGACATGCGCGAGGTCATCGAGACTGTCGCCGACGAGGGCGCGTTTCTGGAACTGCAGAAGAACCATGCCGGCAATATCCTTTGTGGCTTTATTCGCCTCGATGGTCACACCGTCGGCGTCGTCGCCAACCAGCCGCTGGTGCTGGCCGGGTGCCTCGATATCAATGCCTCCAAAAAGGCCGCGCGCTTTATCCGCTTCTGCGACAGTTTCGAGATCCCGATCCTGACCTTTGTCGACGTACCCGGCTTTCTGCCCGGCGTGGCGCAGGAATATGGCGGCATCATCAAGCATGGTGCCAAGCTGCTGTTCGCCTATGCCGAAGCCACCGTGCCGCTGGTCACCGTCATCACCCGCAAGGCCTATGGCGGCGCCTATGACGTGATGGCGAGTAAGCACATCAAGGCCGACGTCAACTACTCCTGGCCCTCGGCCGAGATCGCCGTGATGGGCGCCAAAGGCGCCACCGAAATCCTCTACCGCTCCGAACTGGGCGATAAGGACAAGATCGCCCAACGGACCGCCGACTACGAGGCCCGCTTCGCCAACCCATTCGTCGCCGCCGAACGCGGCTTCATCGACGATGTGATCATGCCGCACGGTACCCGACGTCGCGTGATCCGCGCCTTCTCGACGCTGCGGCACAAGCACAACCAAGGGCCCAAGAAGAAGCACGGGAACATTCCGCTGTGAGGAGCAGATAGTGATCACCAAGCTCCTTATCGCCAACCGGGGCGAAATCGCGTGCCGCGTCATCAGGACGGCCAAGCGCCTGGGCATCGCGACGGTGGCAGTCTATTCCGATGCAGACCGCAACGCGCTCCATGTGCGCATGGCAGACGAGGCAGTGCATATCGGCTCCTCGCCGGCCAAGGAGTCTTACCTTTCCATCGACAGGATCATCGCCGCGTGCCGCGAAACCGGCGCCGAGGCGGTTCATCCCGGCTACGGCTTCCTGTCGGAAAATCCCCGCTTTGCCCAGGCGCTTGAGCAGGCCGGCATCATCTTCGTCGGCCCGCCGGCCAAGGCCATCGAGGCTATGGGCGACAAGATCACCTCCAAGAAGATTGCGGCAGAGGCGGGAGTCTCTACCGTTCCGGGCCATATGGGGCTGATCGAGAACGCCGAGCAGGCGGTGACCATCGCCCGCTCAATTGGTTATCCGGTAATGATCAAGGCCTCGGCTGGCGGCGGCGGCAAGGGCATGCGCATCGCCCATGATGATGCCGAAGCCCGCGAAGGCTTCGAGCGCTCCCGCTCGGAGGCGGTGGCCTCGTTCGGCGACGACCGCATTTTCATCGAGAAATTCGTTACCGAGCCGCGCCATATTGAAATACAACTCATTGGCGACAGCCACGGCAACATCCTTTACCTCAACGAACGCGAATGCTCGATTCAGCGGCGCAACCAGAAGGTCATAGAGGAAGCGCCCAGCCCCTTCCTCGATGAGGCAACCCGCCGCGCCATGGGTGAGCAGGCTGTCGCCCTGGCAAAGGCGGTCGGATACCAGAGCGCCGGCACGGTCGAGTTCATCGTCGACCAGGAC
>CAKTFF010000322.1 GCA_934553185.1 uncultured Devosia sp. | reverse complement strand
CGCCGATAAACACGCCGATCGTCGAACCCACGCCATAAACCAGCAAGACCCAGGGCAGGGTGCCCGGATCCAGGCGGGTCACTTCCAGCAGCAGCGGCGCAATATAGGTGAAGAGGCTGTATTGGCCAATCATCACCAGAATGACGATCATCAGCGACGTGACGATCTGCTGCCGCCCCAACGCCTTGAACTCACGCAGGAAGCTGCCGCTCGTTGTTGTTTCGCCGGTTCGGGCGGGCAGGAAGGTGGCAATGGCGAGGGTCGCCAGCAATCCCAGCAGTCCGACCGCCCAGAAGGTTGCGCGCCAGCCAAAGGCCGTGCCGATCGCCGTGCCGCCGGGAACGCCCAGGATGTTGGAGACAGTCAGACCGGACAGGATCAGCGCTACGGCAAAGCCGCGTTTGTCCACGGGGACGAGATTGACGGCAACAATTGCAGCAATGCCGAAATAGGTGCCGTGCACCACGGCGACCAGCACCCGCGCGACCATCAGCAGCTCGAAGCTTGGCGCCAGGGCGCAAAGCGCCTGACCCAGGGTGAATGTTGTTCCAAGGAGGAGGATCAGGGTCTTGCGCGAGAGCTTCTTGGTCGCCACAGCAAGCAGTGGCCCGCCAATGGCAATGCCGATGGCGTAGCCGGTCACCAGATAACCCGCCACGGGAATGGATACGCCTAGTCCCAGGGCTACATCGGGCAGGACGCCGGCGATCACGAATTCAGCGGTTCCAAAAGCAAAGGCGGCTAGGAACAGGGCAAACAAAGGTATGGACATAAGGCGCTCAGACCATGAAGCGTTCGCATCTGCAATCAACAAAACGGCAGATCAGCATCAGATTATTTCCATCCCCGCCTGCACATGACGCGAACACATCGGCGCTTGCATATGGCCAACGCAGAACCGCCCTGTCGCTCCTGCTGTGGAAAAGCGTTGGACTCGTGACTTGGACGCGCCAAGTGCTTATCTAACATCTCATGCGGTTTTCCGATCAGTTCCTCGATGAAATTCGACAACGCCTGCCGATCACGCAGGTGGTGGGCGAGCATGTCATGTGGGACAAGCGCAAGTCTCAGCCCGGCAAGGGCGATATGTGGGCGTGCTGCCCGTTCCATGGCGAAAAGAGCCCGAGCTTTCATGCCGACGATCGTCGCGGCATCTACCATTGCTTTGGCTGCGGCGTGTCGGGTGATCACTTCCGCTTCCTCACCGAAAAGGCAGGGCTGAGCTTTCCCGAGGCGGTAGAGCGGCTTGCCGCACAAGCTGGTGTGCCGATGCCCGCCCGCGATGCTGGCCAGGAAAAGCGCGAAGCGGAACGCAAGTCGCTGATCGACGTCATGGAACTGGCGACCCGTTATTTCGAAGCCGCACTCAGCCACAATATCGGCGCGCGTGCCCGGGGATACTTGCACGAGCGGGGTGTGTCCAATGCGAGCCAGACCCGGTTCCGCATCGGCTTTGCCCCTGACAGCCGCAATGGTCTCAAGGAGCACCTGGCGCTGAACGGAGTGTCGGGCAAGGACATGGTGGATGCGGGACTCGTCACCAGCCGGGACGATGATCCGCTGACCTATGACCGGTTCCGCAACCGGGTCATGTTTCCCATCACCGATCTGCGTGGCCGCGTCATCGCCTTTGGTGGTCGTGCTCTCTCGGCCGACGTGCCGGCTAAATACCTCAACTCGCCCGAAACTGAGCTCTTCAGCAAGAGGCGGACGCTGTACAACGGCCAGACCGCCCGGCAGGCAGCGCGTGATGGCAGCACGCTTGTTGTGGTGGAGGGCTATCTCGACGTCATCGCCGCTGTCAGCGCTGGCTTTGAAGGCGCCGTGGCGCCGCTAGGCACGGCCTTGACCGAAGATCATCTCCAGTTGCTCTGGCAGATGAGCCCGGACCCTGTTTTGTGTTTTGATGGCGACAAGGCGGGTCTCAAGGCTGCCGAACGGGCGGCAGACCTTGTTATGCCGCAGCTCAAGCCCGGTTTCACGGTTCGCATCGCCACCTTGCCCGAGGGGCAGGACCCCGATGACCTGATCAAGGCGCAGGGCAGGGCCGCCTTTGCCGATGTTATAGAGCGGGCGCGTTCCCTGTCCGACATGGTTTGGAGCATGGAGACGGGTGGGCTCGTTCCCGAGACGCCCGAGGCTCGTGCCGCTTTGCAGGCGCGCCTGCGCGAACGCGCCAACGGCATCGCCGATAGTTCGGTGCGCTTTCACTATGCGCAGGCGTTCGATGAGAAGCTGCGGGCCTTCTTTGCTCCCGTACGTCAAAATCGCTTCGAACCTCGTGGCGGGCAGCAACGCTATGGGCAAAGCGGCGCCTACGGCTACCCCGCTCGCGGCACGCCAAGGCTTGTCGTGTCCGACACGCTCCGCAACTCGCGGCTGCTCAAGCCCAGCGCCGTTGCCGAGGCAAGCCCGCGCGAAGCGGCGATCATTGTTAGTCTCGTCAACCACCCCGCTCTGGTGGAAGGCAAATTCGAAGTCCTGGCCGCGCTCGACTTCGAAACGATCACCGCGCAGAAGGTGTTGGGTGAAATCCTCAGCCTGGTCGTGCGCCACCACGATATCTCGGCAGCCGATCTTCAATCAGCGCTGGGCGTGCGGGGGCACGGCCCTGCCTTGGCGCGCATGGTCGACATCCTCGCGCGGCAGGGTGTGTGGCAAACAGCGTCAGAGATCGCGCTGGTTGATGCGGAAACCGGATTGAGTCACGCGCTGGCCTTGCATAACAAGAAAGTTCAGCTAAATAGAGAGCTCAAGGCAGCCGAAGCGGCGCTGGGCGAAGACCCGAGCGAAGAAACCTTTGAAAGGCTGCGGGACATCAAGAACCAGATTACCACTGTCGATGGCACAGAGGCATTGATCGAAGGGTTTGGTTCGTTATCGGGACGCGCGACACGCAGTTTTTAGGGATTGGCCCTAAGGACCGGCGAGTACGCGCGGTTTTGCGTATGGCGATAGGCAAAACCAAAGCCGGACGAACCATGCGGCTACTCGGGCGTTAACGCCTGCGCGAGCGACCTTTACCTTGCCTTGAGGTGTCACCATCTAAAGCTTACCCGGACCCGGTCGCACGCGGGTTCCGACGGAGTACCACATGGCCACCAAGGCAGCACCCAAGTCCCCCAAGGAAACCGAGAAGCCGGAATCTGGCGCCCCCGAGGCGACAAACGACTCCCCCTTGCTCGACCTTTCCGATGCGGCCGTCAAGAAGTTGATCAAGGTCGCCAAGAAGCGCGGCTACGTCACGTATGAAGAGCTCAATGCCGTGATGCCTTCGGATGAAGTGTCATCCGAGC
>CAKTFF010000321.1 GCA_934553185.1 uncultured Devosia sp. | reverse complement strand
GCTTCAAGCACGAGAAGGGCGAAAGGCTCCCAAAGCGGTCCGCGGTCCTGGTTGTAGGCTATGGGCAAGGCCGAACAAAAGGCCTGGGACACCAAGTGCGGTTCAGGCCCCTGAACGTCGGTGACCTCCACATCGGTGTGGATGCCGATGCAGAGTCTGGCTCGCATTTGATCGCGCTCTGCTCCCGAGAGGGTCTGGAGGTAGCTTGACACCGCCTCCAGTCCGGGGCGAGTGGCCATGAGGTAGCCGTTGCGCATGGTCCAGAGCGTGTCGATGTTCGTGCCCATCGCTTGGCTCAGGGCTGCGCCTAGATCCGCGATGGCATTGATTTGCCGGTTTGCGGTTTGGCCGTATCCGCCTGCAACCGGCGCAAAGTAATTGCGAAACATGGTGGCGGCGCCCGCAGCGATCGCACAAGCAGGACCTTGCGTGTGGTCGAACTGGTACCTGGCGACCCCGTGTTCGGGCGTGACATCTGGGCCAACCATTTCCAGAAGGTTGAACTGGGAAGCCACCTGGAACAGGGCACCGGCATGGGCTGGATCGGCGTGCATGGCGCGGACGTTTCCGTTGACCAGGCTTACCTTGAGCTGACCGCGCGGGCCACTTTCTCCTGCAGCTCGCGCGCGCAGCGTGTCCAGGGAGACAAGTTCCAGATGGCCGATGCCATAGCTGGCGCCGTTTACGCGGGAGCGCAGCTTCCCATTCTCGACGATCAGCTTACGCTTGGTTTCACTGTAAGAGGCCTCGGGGAAGCCTGTTAGTTTTTCAAACCAGTCCATCGATGGCGACGAGGCTTGCGGTGGAGGGATCGTAGCGCATGTTCTGTATCGATCCGTCCCGAATGCGCTCGACCGCTTCGTCGATCACAAAAAGCGGGACGAGGAACCATTCACGGGGCACCACCGGATTGTTGAAGCGATCGGGGATCGTGACGTCGAGGCGGGCGGGTTCGAATACCCGGTGGATGATGTTTTCGAGCTTTGTGCGGTTGATGTTGAACAGGCGGTAGGTTGCGACGACCTCGACATCGGCGAGGAGGAAGGTTGGGTCGAGCCGGGCATTGCTGATGCGGGCCTGGACGTCGCCGCCGGTCACGCCGATCTTGTGCAGCAGATCGCGGTGCCCGGCGACATAGGATTGATCCGACTTGCTGCGCAGCACATAGATGGTGCCACTGGCCAGGTCCTCGTCGTTGCGGGTGTCGGCGAACAGGGGACCGGCATCGGGCTCGGTGATGCGTCGGCCGCCTTCGTCCTTGTAGAGGGCGCGTTGCAGCGAGCGCAGCAGAAGATTGCTTTCGGTGGCGTTTGAGTAAACCACGCGTAGTCTGGCGTCGGTTTCGCCATTGGGTGCTTTGATCGGCTCGCCCACCTCGGCGACATAGGCGACCTGACCACCCAGAATGAAAAACTGGCCCTGGGTGATGTCGGCCTTGAGGAAGCCAGCGTCCCGGACGAAGGGTCGCGTGATCCGCCTGCCCGTATCAAGATCGTTCTGGATCTGGTCGAACAAGGGCGCGAACTGGTCAAAGTCATCGCATTTTTCGCGGTTGGCGATTTCCTCGGCGGCACGCTTTTCGGCGCCCGACCGCACGAAACGCAGGTTGGACACGTCGTCTTCAGCGGTGCTGTCTATACCCAGCTCAGCCAGGAGAGCATCGTCATCGAGGTCTTGCGTGTCGGCTAAGGGATCGGCAATCGGGGCGAGCAGTCCCTGATGATCAAGCGGCGTCAGCAGCGCCCGGCAGTCGGGGAGGTCGCGCAGGCGGTCGAGCCGGACGGCATAAAGGCGCTCGAAGATGTCGCGCTCCTCGCCGTGCTGGGGGGCGCGGCCATGCTCATCCACAAAGCGCTGAATGTCTTCAAAGCCGGCGATGATCCGCTCCTCCTTGGGGGAGCGGCTGGCCTGCGGCTCGGCTTCAAGCTCGACGCCGAGTTCGCCCAGGAGGGCATCGTCTTCGTCGGTAAACTTAGCCACGGGCGGCCTCGGCCTTCATGCGGGCGAGGAAGGCCACGCCTTCAGCCATGCGCTTCTCCCAGGGGTCCTGCGCTGTCATGGCGGGGAGCCGGCCGCGTTCCTGCTTGAAGCGCAGGGCGCGGCGGGCAAGGTCGCGCGCTTCTTCGGGCGTCAGGTTGATCTTTTTGCCGGAGATGACCGCGGCGACCTGCTTGAGGCTGTCCTCGCTCATGGCCTTGGCGAGAATGGAATAGGCTTCGCCAAAGGGATTGATGCGGTCGATCAGATCGATATCGAGTTCCTTGACGCTCATGGCGAAGTGGCGGACGCCCTGGATGAAGGCGGTGTTGACGCCCTCGGTGATGCTTGCGACGCCTTCGGCCAGGGCAGCCTTGCTTTTCTGCACAAAGTTGAGCGCGGCGATGGCGTGCTGGCGGATGGCTTCCTGGTCTTCGTCGTCGCGCTCTGGGTAAAGGTCCTTGATGATCTTGCCCATGCGCAACTGCGTCAGTTCTTCCGGCACGAGGTCTTCGGCGAAAAGACCGCGTTCGAGGTTGCGCTTGTCCTGCACGAAGGAGGCGACGACCTCGTTGAGGTCTTCGCGGCAGATGCGCTTGGCTTCTTCGCTTTTGGGCTCGGCCAGGCCCTTGATTTCGATCTGGATGCGGCCGGTTTCGTTGTTGAAGCCGATATTGGTTTTGTTCGGATCGTAGCCGCCTTCGCCATAGTCGAAGCCTGGCGTGGCTTCATTGTTGGGGTTCTTCGGCTTGAACTCGAAGCGTGGGGTCAGCACCTGTTCCATCAGGAGGCTGGCGGCGATGGCCTTGAGCGTGTCGTTGACCGCCTCGGTGACGGTTTCGCTGGAGGCGTCCGGTTCGGCAATGAGGTTGGAAAAACGCGCGCGGGTCTTGCCAGGGGCGTCGCGGGTGGCGCGACCGATGATCTGGACGATCTCGGTGAGGCTCGAGCGATAGCCGATGGTCAAGGCGTGTTCGCACCAGATCCAGTCAAAGCCCTCCTTGGCCATGCCGAGCGCGATAATGATGTCGACATGGTCGCGGTTGTTCTTCTGCCTGGGGTCCTTCAGCGCGGCCGAGACGGTGTCGCGCTTGCCCGGGTCATCGGTGACAAGGTCCGCAATGCGCAGAAGCTTGCCCGCAGGGGTGCGGACGAGCTGGAAACCGGTTTGGCTGTCCACGCCCTCCCAGGCGCCGAGCGCATCGATGATGTGTTCCACTTCCCGGTACTTGTCCTTGGTGCTCTCACGCGCATTGACGCTGGGAATGTGAATGATGGTCTTTTCGTTCGGGTTCAGCACCTTGAGGATGTCGTCGGCATAAG
>CAKTFF010000320.1 GCA_934553185.1 uncultured Devosia sp. | reverse complement strand
AGCAGTGGTATGCAGCGCTAGGGCGAAAGCTTCACCACAGCACGGCGAGGGACATTCTAGGATTGCTAGGTCAGGTGGAGAAGTTTGCCTTGAAGCGCGGCTTCACCAAGGCGCGGATCGTGCAGGAAGTGGCGCTCGACACTGGCGGTGCAAATCGGGACACCATCAAGACCTTTACTGTCGAGCAGGTGCGCTTAATCCTTGAGTTGGTGAATGTCCGGCGCAAGCTGGCGGTGCATCGTGGCTACTTGGCGTTCAAAGCCATGGTTTATATCGCGGCATTCTGCGGGCTGCGGCACGGCGAGATCAACGGGCTGACTTTGGACAACGTGGATTTTTCCGCTCGTGTGCTGAAGGTGCGTCACAGCCTAACTGTTCTGGATGAATTGAAAGGCCCAAAAACAAAGGCTGGCCTTCGCGATGTCCCCATGCCCGACATTGTTTCCGAGGTTCTTCAGGAGTGGGTGCACAAATATTACCTTCCCAATGACCGGCGCCTAATCTTCCGCATGAAGGACGGGCGGCAGATCACACGACAAAATTTCCACCTGAATTATTGGCGCCCGCTTATGCGCGATGCCGGTTTTCCTAGCGATAGCGATCGGTTCCACTTTCATGCCCTTCGACACTTTTCGGCTTCGATGATGATCGAGGCAGGCTTGCCGCTAATGGACGTGGCAAGCCTGCTAGGACACGAGAAGTTCGACATGACGTTGCAGGTCTATGCCCATCCAATTGTCGGTGGAAATAGGCGCCGCGAAGCCTTCGACCGCATCTCCAACACCCTCACAGAGAGCCCGGCTAGCGGCCCGATGCGACTGGCAATTGAAGGCAACGCGACAGAAACGCGACTTGCGACGCTAACTTATTGATTTTGCTGCTGCTGAACTAAGTCATGGCGATGTTCAACGCAGTGACCGTGATGATGCGCAATCCGGAAGCGGTGAAGCCCTTCGATGCCGACAAATGGATTGGGAGCTTTGCATGAATTGGCTCTCAAGGCTGTTTCGAGTGGATGGCGCAAAGGACATCGAACCATGGCGCGGTGGCCAGGTATCGACGGAGAACGCCGACAACTTTGTCACCAACCAGGTTACAGTTGCTGACTACCGGGAAATTCGTGCTGCTCAGCCGAGTTCGGCAGTTGGGCTGTCTGCCACATGGGCATGTGTGCAGCTGATCGCTGGCACGATCGCTTCGCTGCCTTTGATGGTCTATCGCACTGACGCCAATGGGCTGCGGACCGTGGCGAAGGATCACCCGCTCTATTTTGTGCTGCACGACAGCCCGAACTACGATCAAACCGCAGTCGACTTTTGGGAGGTCATGGCCGCAAGCATCGAGCTTTATGGCAACGCTTACGCCGCAATCGAGCGCCGCGCCGATCGCAAGATCAATGCTCTGCACCCCATCCGCCCCGACCTTATGAAGGTGCGGCGTCTCACCAGCGGCGATCTAGAGTACGAATGGAGCGATAACGGCGTTCGCGTAGTTAGGCGCGGCGATGACGTGCTGCACATTCGTGGCTCGCTAGGAGATGCTCTGTCGGGCGCCTCTACGCTTTCGATGTGCCGCAGCGTGTTTGACGATGCTCTGGCGGCAGAAAGTGCGGCCGGGTCGGTGTTCGCGAACGGGATCAGCCCCAGCGGCATCCTTTCCACACCTGACACGGTAAGCCTCAGCAAAGAGCAGCGGCAGGAACTGGAATTGCGGCTGCAGGAGCGTCACCAAGGCGCTATTCGCAGCGGCCGACCGATGTTGTTGGACAACGGGCTGACCTGGACACAGCTTTCGATCAACCCGCACGATGCACAGATGTTGGAAAGCCGCAAGTTCAGCGGCGAACAGATTTGCCGCATCTTCGGGGTGCCGCCGGCCATGGTTGGCTTTGGCGACAAGGCATCCAACTGGGGAACCGGCAAAGAGGTCGATGTCCTAGGTTTCCAGAAGTTCACGCTCCGCAAGCGTCTGAAGCGGATCGAACAGGCATTGCTCAAGCAACTGGTGCCGCTCGCAGAACAGCGGGCCCAAGGCATCACGATCGAGTTCAATTTCGAGGGCCTGCTGCGGGCTGACACGGCCAGCCGGTACGACGCCTATGAGAAAGCTATCCGCATGGGCATTGCCACCAGAAATGAGTGCCGGGCCCTGGAAAACTTGCCGCCGATTGAGGGCGGAGACGTGGTCACGGTTCAGATGCAGGACATTCCATTGGCGGATGCCATCAATCCTCAATCCGAGGATGGGCCAATTCCTATGCCTAAAAGCCAGGCCGATGTTGAAGCCGCTTATCGCTTCTTCCGAAATGAAGGGCCACGACCAGATTGGTTGGAGGATCGCAGATAATGGACAAGAAAACGGCGCCGATCCTTGAGATTAAGTCGCTGAAGGACGATGGCGAGTTCGAGGGCTACGGCAGCACCTTCGGCGGCGAGCCTGATGCCTACGGCGATGTGATCGCCAAGGGCGCCTACACCGACAGCCTGGCCGCGCACAAAGCCAAGGGCACGATGCCCAAGATGTTTTGGCAGCACAATCCAAGCGAGCCGATCGGCAAGTATCTCGACATGCGCGAGGACAACCATGGGCTCCTGACCCACGGCAAGCTGAACATGGACGTGCAGCGTGGTCGTGAGGCTTATGCCTTACTCAAGGCCGGCGACATCGACGGCATGTCAATCGGGTATCGCATCAAAGAATACACCGTCGACACAGACACAGGCGTTTGGACGCTTGAGAAGCTAGACTTGATCGAAGTCAGCATCGTGTCGGTCGGCGCCAATGAGAATGCGGTCGTTTCGAGCGTCAAGGCCGCAAAGGCCGCTCACGACCTTATGGAAAAGCTGAAGGCCGGGGACCGGCTGACAGAACGTGAGTTTGAAACCTGGCTCAAGGGATTGGGCCTGTCGAACTCTCAGGCGGAGCGCGCCGCGCGTCTTCACCTGAAAGGGCAGGGGGAACCTGCCGACGCGGAAGGGCTCGAGTTTCTTCGGGCATTGCAGGCTTTGGCCTAACTCAACTCTATTCGGAGGTTCCCATTATGGAACGCAAGACCATGGCCCCATCGGCCGGGGGGCGCTTCGGCGCACCCGCAATGAATTACTTCGGGGCGCCTCAGATCGCCTTTGAGGCGCACAATGACCAGGGCACGAAGTCTGCTGCTCAGCTCGCAGCTGAGTTCAAGGCCGACTTTGACACCAAACTCGACAAGGTGAAAGAGATTGCCGAGAAGGCTGCCAGCGAGCCGATGGCGGCGGCAGTGAAGTCTCAGGCCGACGAACTTCTCGTCAGCATGAACGAAGC
>CAKTFF010000319.1 GCA_934553185.1 uncultured Devosia sp. | reverse complement strand
ATCTTCGTCCAGAAGCGGGAACTGGTAGGTCACGCCATCAGCCAGAGGATAGCGCAGGTGCCACATGTGGCCTTTGACCTCGATGTTCTCCACTTCGAGATCGCTGATCGCCGTTTCCAGGCCTGGGTGCCAGTTGACCAGCCGCTTGGCGCGGTAGATCAGGCCACGCTTGTGCAGTTCCACGAAAACGTTGGTCACGGCGCGAACCATCTGGTCGTCGGGTGCGCCATTGTCGCCCATGGTGAAGCGTTCGCGTCCGAAGTCAGCCGAGGCGCCGAGACGCTTGAGCTGGTTCATGATCGTGCCGCCCGACTCGGCCTTCCACTCCCAGACCCGTTCGATGAACTTCTCGCGGCCCATGTCGCGTCGGTTCAGCTGCTTTTCACCGAGTTGGCGCTCGACGATCATCTGGGTGGCGATGCCGGCGTGATCGGTGCCGGGCTGCCAAAGCACATCCTTGCCGAGCATGCGGTTGAAGCGGACAAGAATGTCCTGGATGGTGTTGTTGAGCGCATGCCCGATATGGAGCGAGCCGGTCACGTTGGGCGGAGGAATGACGATGGTGAAGGTTTCGGCGCCAGGCTCGGCCCCCGCCCCCGCTGCAAAGGCATTCGCCTTCAGCCAATCGGCATAGACGCGCGTCTCGACGGCTGCAGGCTCGTAGGACTTTTCAAGCATGGGAAAACTCGCAAGGGCAGCACTCACTTGTGATCCGTCGGCGACCGACGCATGCACAGGCGGGCTGGACAAAAAGGTTGGCTGACTTCAAGCAAATGCAGTGTGCCGGGTCAACAGGCAGCCGCAGGCGGCCCGGATCTCGACGCTGTTGATCGGGGGGCCGTACTATGATGAAGCGCTCAGCATTGCTGCTAATTATGTTGTTGCTGTTCGCGGCGCCGGCGCTGGCGGCCTGCCCGCCGCTTGCGTCGGGGGACTTGCCCGCAGCGGTTCAGGCCAACCAGCAGCGGATCCTGTGCCTTCAGAACGAGGTCAACACCGCAGCGCGACAGCAACAATGGCAGTCGCAGCTGCGCGAGCTGCAAATGAAACAGCAAACCTGGCAGATGCAGCGGCGGTTCGATGCGCTTCCCGCATCGCCCCTGCCGCCGACCATCTGGCGTTGATTATTCTCCGCGCGAAATCCGCGAAATTTCCTTTTCCACCATGCGCTCGACGACGGATGGCAGGTTTTCGTCGAGCCATTCCTTGAGCATGGGGCGCAGCATATCGCGCATCAGCGACTCTATGGTCGCGCCGCCATTGCCCATACCAAGCCCGGTGAGCCGGGTAATCGAGCTGCGCACCGCGGCCTTGGTGGCGGGTTCAAGGAGCTGTTCGGCCATGTCGCTGGTGAGCGTCGGATCGGGCAAGGGTGCGGCCTGAGCCACGGATGGCTGCGGGCGTGGTGCAGGCGCAGGCTGGGGCGGTGCGACGGGAGCGGGCTGCGGCTCAAAGGCCGGCAGTTCGCTTTCGGGTTCATCGGCAAGATCAAAGCTGACGTCATCAGGCTCAACCAACTGCGGCGCCGTCACCAGACGCGGCGCCGGGATCGGCTGGGGTGTCGCGACCGGCTGGGGCGGCACAATGGTCTGCTGTGGGACGGGCCGCGGCTCAACCACAGGCTGGGGTGCAGTGAATGGCGTGTCGGCCTGCACAGCGGTATCGGCAAGGATAGAGTCAAAGCTGAGGCCACCCGCATCCTGTTCGGGCTCATCAACGATTTGGGAGGGAGACAGCGCCAGAGGCTCGATGTCGTCCAGCATGTCGCTGAAGTCGCGGTCGAGCGGCTCGGACAGGTTGCGCACGGGGGCCGCCTGCATTGGCGGGGGCGCAGCCTGGATGGACGGGCGGCGCGGCACGCCTGCCGCATCGTCGTCCGCGATGATCTGCCGGATGGACGACAGAATTTCATCCATGGAGGGTTCTTTGGTCGCCGGCTTGTTCATGGTGGCCTCTTACTCATGCGCGCTTGACCCAACCAGAGCAGCGTTCGCACGCTCTGATTCGTCAACAACACATTAACTGCGACCGCTTGAAGAAGGAATTACGGTGACGGAAGCACTGAAGGCTATCCACTAAAACTTATGGCCGGGACTGACCCGGCCACGACGTCTAGATTTTCGCGGCTAGCCGGCGATCAACGATCAGTCTTCGACAGTGCGCAGTTCCTGCCAGACGTCCTCGACAGTCTGGTTGTACTGCACGGCCGACTTGACCTCGACGGCTAGGCCGAGATCGGTTGCGGTCAAGCGTCCCATGGCCGACAGGAGCGAGAACGTCGCGATGACCTTGTTGGCGGACGCGTTGATGACCGCTTCACGCGCGGTGATCAGTTCGGCCTGAGCGTTGAGCACGTCAAGCGTCGTCCTAGTGCCCAGGTCACGCTCCTGGATCACGCCTTCGAGCACCGTGCCGCCGGCCGAAACGGCAGCGTTGGCAGCAGAAATCTGGGCGTCAGCGCTCTGGATGCCGGCCCATGCCGAAATCACAGCCTCGCGAATCTGGTCGTAGGCCGACATCGCGTCTACTTCGGACCGAATTTGCTCAATATTGGCTTTGCGCACATTGGCGCCAATCGCGCCGCCGGCATAGATCGGTACGGTGATCTGGAAGCCAACCCGCCCGCTAACCCCCTGCCCGCCGCCCAGCGTATTGTAGCCCGTACCCAAGGAGCCGGAGACCGAGGCCGAAGGCCCGAACGCCGCCTGCGCGCTGTCACTACCCGCCTGCGCCGCACGGATGGAGGCTTTGGACAGAAGGATGGCAGGATGGCCAGCCTCGGCCTCGGCGATTGCAGCCTGCAACGTGCTGGGGATCAGACGGGAGTAGTTATGCGAGGAATCAAGGTTCTGTGGCGCCTGGCCAACAAAGCGCTGGAAGGTCGCCTGGGAGATTTCAAGACTGCTTAGAGCCGCACGATAGGTGGCATCGCCTTGGGCCAGGCGCGCCTGAGCCTGCGCGACATCGATGCGGGTACCCTCGCCCACGTCCAACCGATCCTGGGCTGACTGCAGTTGAGCCCGGAAGAACTCCACATTGTCCTGACGGAGCGCCACCAGCTGACGGTCATTCAGAACCGACATATAGGCCTGCACCACAGACAGAAGAACGTTCTGTTCGGTGTTGCGGATCTGGTATTCGGCGGCTTCCGCACCTGCGCGGGCCTGCTCGATCTGCGCTTCAGTCTGGAAGTTATCGAAGATGGTCTGGTTGTAAGACAGACCTGCCGAATAGGTCTGACTGCCGATATAGCCCCCTTCGGGATTTTGGAGGCTGGGTGGGTTGCCGACGGAAAAGTCATAACTGCCGCCGATCGAAG
>CAKTFF010000318.1 GCA_934553185.1 uncultured Devosia sp. | reverse complement strand
GCCGTACGGCACGCCCAATCTCGAGACCCTCCCCGAGCACTACGTCCACTTTCTCGAAAACCACGATCAGGTCGCCAATTCGGCGCGCGGTTTCCGCCTGTCGACCCTTGTGTGCCAGGCGCGGTTGCGGGCGATCACCAGCCTTCTTCTGCTCGGCCCGCAAACGCCGTGCCTGTTCCAGGGCCAGGAATGGGGCGCCACCAATCCGTTTCAGTATTTCCTTGGCCTCCAAGGGGATGATGCCCGCGCCGTGCGCGAAGGCCGGCACAAGTCTCTCAGCGATTTTCCCGGCGTCGCCGATCCGGCCATGCAGGCGCAACTCGCCAATCCGGATGACGAAGCCACCTTTACCGGCAGCAAGCTCGATTGGAGCGAGGCGGATCGCAACGCCCCGATGCTGGCGCTTCATCGCGACCTTCTCCGCATGCGCCGGAGCGATCCAAGCTTTTCCCAAGCCACTGCAAGGCGCATCGATGGCGCCGTCATTGGCGAGGAAGCGCTGCTGATGCGCATCATCACGCCCGACGGGGGTGGCCATCGCCTCCTTCTGGTCAATCTCGGGCGTGACCTGCCCATGGGTCCGCTGGCCGAGCCGCTGATCGCGCCGCCTGATGGGCACCAATGGCAGCTGGCCTGGTCCAGCGAGCATCCCGACTATGGCGGCGCCGGACGCCGTCCATACGACCCCGACCAATTCTGGACCCTGCCCGGCGATTGCGCGCTGGTTTTGCGAAGCGAGCCCACTTGATGACCATCCGTGCCACCTACCGACTGCAGCTGAACAAGGACTTCACCCTCGCCGACGCGCGCGCCATGGTCCCGTATCTCGACGACCTCGGGATCAGCCACCTTTATCTTTCGCCCATCCTGATGGCGCGTCCCGGCAGCACACACGGCTACGACACGGTAGACCATACGCGCATCAATCCTGAACTGGGCACCAGAGACGACTTCGTGGCCCTGGTCAGCGCAGCGCGCGCCCGCAATATGGGCATCATCCTTGATTTCGTGCCCAACCATATGGGCGTGGGCGGCGCCGATAACTGGCTCTGGCTCGACGTGCTCAAGCATGGCGAACAAAGCCAATATGCCCCTTGGTTCGATATCGACTGGCATCCCCCGCGCCCCGGCATGGACGGCAAGCTCCTCGTGCCGTTCCTCGGCACCAGCTATGCCGAAGCGCTGCAAAACGGCCAGATCGTGCTCAAGCATGATGAGACCGGCTTTGCCGTCTGGGCCTATGATGCCGAAAAGCTGCCGCTGCGCCCCGAAGACGAAGAAGCGCTCCTTGGCCACTATGGTTCACCTGAAGCGGCGATTGCGGCCCATACCGGAACGGAAGGCCATGCCGGTTCATGGGGCGCTTTGGACAGCCTGATCAAGCAGCAGCATTGGCGCCTGGTGCACCACGCGGTGGCGGCCGATGAGATCAACTATCGCCGCTTCTTCATCAATTCCGACCTTGCCGGCATTCGCATCGACCGTCCCGATGTGTTCAACCATGCCCACCAGCTGATCTTTTCGCTGATTGCGGAGGGCCTGGTGGACGGGCTGCGGATCGACCATGTGGATGGCCTGCTTGATCCCAAGGGCTATCTCGAAGCGCTGCAAAGCAAGTCGCCCCGCCCCATCTACCTGCTGGTTGAAAAAATCCTCGCCCCGCATGAACAATTGCGCAGCGACTGGCCCATCGACGGCACCACCGGCTACGAGGTGGGCGCCCAGCTGACTCGCCTCCTGACCCCGGAAGAAGCCGAAGAGGCCGTCAGCACCATCTATAACGATTTTGTCGGTCCGGTGATCACGCCGCAGGAAGAAGCCTATCTGTGCAAACTGCGCGTCATGGACAATGAACTGGGCGCCGAGCTTGACGCCATGGCGCTCCGCTTCGCCCGGCTTGCCTGGACGGTCGGCGAAACTGCTGACCTCCCGGTTGGTGCGTTACGCCGCGCCCTGCGGGAAACCATCGCCTGGCTGACGGTTTACCGCACCTATATCGACGACCAAGGCATCGATCCGCGCGACAGCCGCGAAATCGGGCTGGCCGTGGCCAAGGCCCGTCGCAGCCAGGCCCATATCCAGCCGGCCATCTTTGACTTCGTGGAAGCTGTGCTGCTGGGCACCTTGCCCAACCAGTATGATCCCCATGCGGTGGCCGCTTGCATCGGCCGCTTCCAGCAATATACCGGCCCGGCCATGGCCAAGGGGCTCGAAGATACCGCCCTTTATCGGTTCAATCGCCTGGTCTCCCTCAACGAAGTGGGTGCCCATCCGCAGAAGTTTTCCGTGTCGGCCGAAGCCTTTCACGACAGCAATCGCCGCCGGCTCGAAACCCATCCGCGCTGCATGATCGCCACCTCCACCCACGACACCAAGCGCGGCGAAGATACGCGCGCGGTGATCAGCGCCATTGCCGATGCGCCGCAGATCTGGGCCGATGGCGTGGCGCAATGGCGCCAGACCCTAGACGCTTCGGACCTTGACCCGAACGATCTCTACCTGTTCTTCCAGTTGCTGCTTGGCGGCTGGCCCCTGGCGGGACAAGCGCCAGACCTCGGGGAACGGCTCAAGGGCGCGATGATGAAGTCGCTGCGCGAAGCGCGGCTTCATAGCGATTGGGCCGTCAACAACGACCAATATGAAGCGGCCGTCTTTGCCCTGATCGACAAGGCCATGGAGAACGAGGCCTTTCTCGAACAGTTCGCCCAGGTGCGTGACCAGCTGGCCGAGATCGGCCGCCGCAAGAGCCTGATCCAGGCAGCGCTCAAGCTCACCATTCCCGGCGTTCCCGATATTTACCGTGGAGCCGAAGACTGGGAGCAAAGCTTTGTGGATCCCGACAACCGTCGTCCGGTAGATTTCGCCGCGCTCAAGCGCCGCCTTGCCGATCCGCAGGCCGGGGATGACGACAAGCTGATCTTGACCCATGCTCTGCTCGAGCTGCGCCGCAGCAAGCCGGATCTCTTCAACCAAGGCGCCTACGAGGCGCTTGACCTGCCCGCTCCGCTGTTCGGCTTCCGCCGAACCCTTGGAAGCGACGAAGTCGTGGTGATGGCCGACCTGTCACCGGGACACCGTGGCGGGATCGGACAAAGCAGCAGTCTTCAAACCATTTACGGGTCGGCCGAAGGCCCGGTCTGGGTATTGGCGAACTGAAGCGCGTGGGTGTTGTTAGCGACGCAACTCCTGAGAGCGGGACCCGTTAAGTCTTCACCAAACAGGAGAAACACAATGGCCACCACCACATCGCACGAGCTGTTCGTCACCGGGCTCAAGAACGCCCATGCCATGGAAAATCAGGCCCTTTCGATCATGAAGCCGCAGGC
>CAKTFF010000317.1 GCA_934553185.1 uncultured Devosia sp. | reverse complement strand
GCCACTCACACTGTAGCTGTCGCCCGACCTCACCGCGACCCACTCCCGATAAAGGACCATGGCGGACGCCCGCACGCGGGCCGCTGCCTGGAGCTTGGGCCAGATCGTACGCGGCACGTTGTCGAGCGACAGGTTGAGCGTGCCCATGGTGTTTTCCGACTGCTCGGGCAGACTGACCTCCATGGCCAACGGATCGAACCGCTTGATCTTGCCACCGAACAGCGGCGCGCTCGCTTCCAGCTCAAGATCCCAGCCCCTGTTGTCGAGCGCCACCCGGATGCTGTCAGCCTTGCCTGCAGCATCGACAAAGGCGGGGTGCAACAGTTCTAGTGTGTGGACAATGTAGTCATCCGCCGGCGCCGACGCATAGGCTTCAGACAGTGCTGCGCTCCAGGGATCCGCCATCAGTAATCTTCCACGTCGACCGCGAAGGACACGATGTGTCCCTCGGCCGCCTGCGGGTCGAAACTATACTGTTCGTTGAACGAGCAAGTCCGGACCTGGTACGCCGACCCGGTAAAAACCGGCATTGTGAACGGCAGGGTGCCATCAACCAGCACGTCCCTCACCCAGGCTTTGAAGGTCGAGAACTGCACGTCGTCCATGTAGATGGACATTTCGAGACGGGCGATATTCTTGCTGTTGGATCGACGACGGCGCTGCTGGCCGTCCTCCATGTCGGTGGTCAAAGGGGCGCGAAAGGGACTGCCCTTCAAGCTCCCGGCTCGAACGATGTGAGGGACACTGACCGGCCAGTTTTCCATCAAGACTGCCCCCTACGCTTCACGCCATACGCGGCGCCCATCATGTTGTCGAAACGCCCTTCAGCCAGCCCCTTATTCACGGCGCCGATGATGATGCGAGTGACGTCTGCCCCGTCGCTGCCCTTGACCTGTTCCTGCTGCACAGGTTGCCCAGAGTGATTGTGGACCTCGACCCGCACACTAGGCACCGCGGGCGAGTTTTGGTTCGCCGCACCGCCATACTTGCGCCGCAGCTGGTCAGGCCATCCGATCTCCTCGCCCACTTTGCCAATGAAGGGCACTTCACCAGGCTGAAGATAGGGGGTTCCGGTATGATGGCGGTTCACGCTTGTGAACAGCGCCGCAGGGACCGCTCGCGTGTCCACAGCCGACCCGATGGTGGCGCCTGAGTGCCCTACCCCAACCTGATAACCAAGCTGCAGCGGGGGAGCACCCGGCGTGCCACCGATGTAGCTTTGCCCCCCAAATAGGGGCATCAGGGCATTGGCAAGCATATCCCAGACTGAGTTGCTGAGCATCTCCAAGGCTTTGGACGTAATCGCGTCGAATGCCTTCCCACCAGCGCTTGCGAAACTATCCCACAGGCTGGTTCCGTTCATCAGATCGCGCCGGAAATCAGACATGAACGAGCCGAACGTCTGCTTGCCGAAGTTGTAGGCGTCGGTGAGCTGCGCGGCGCTTGCTTCAGTTGTGGCCATTTGGTCGGCCAGAGATGCCAATTCCTGGCGCTGTGCTGGTGTGATGACAGCGTTGTCGTTAGCAGCCTTGTTCAGCAATTCTTGCTCATACCGGAGCCGATTGGCCGCCTCTTCCGACATACCAAGGGTTTGGACTTGCAACTGCTGTTCGGCGATGAACTCCCGCGCTTCGTCGGTTACCTTCTTATAGGCATCCGCAAGCTTCTCGACCTCGGAAGCCGTCTTGGCCGCAGCTCTGCCAGCACCAGCAGCTGCAGTGGTGTCGAACTGCGCGTTGGTGTTCTGAAGAGCAAGGCTCAATTGTTCGGCATTGGTCGTTAGCAGCCGATCCACATCTGCCTTGTCAGCCCCATTCGCAAGAGTGGCCTCGATAGCCTTGGCTTGGTCCGCATATTGCTGGTTTACGCGAGCCACTGCCTGCTCGCGGCCGCTGAGTGCGTCGATGGCATTCTGGCTTGCCAGGGTGCTCAACTGTTCATCCATAGCCGCCAGGCCAGTGACGTTCCGCTGCGCTTCTTCGTAGGCGGAGTTCAGCGCGTCCAGCCGTTCCTGATAAGCATCTCGGCCCAGTCCGCCCGCACGTTGTTCCTCCAGTGCGTCCTTACCCTGGTCATAACTGATCTGGGCGCCGGCCAGAGTGTTCTGCGCCTGCTGAGCGGCGGCGACAGCTGGGATCAGGGCCTGAAGCCGCTGTAAGGAACCTGCGTAGATGTTGGCGGCCCCGGCAGCAGTACCGTAACCAGCGGCGGCCTGCAAAGCCGCATCCAGCGAAGCCTTGATGCCTGCAGCAGCTCTTCGCGCCGCGGCATCCAACTCGTCTTCCCAATCGGCCAAGTCGGCGGTGATGGTTGACCAGTCCTCCATGCCGGACAAGTCCGTCATGTTCAGATCTTCTAGAGCGCCCTTCGTCGCAGTAGCGTTATCCGCCGTGACGCGAAAACTTTTCGCAAGTTCGAACTGTTCGTTGGCCAGCCATTTGATCTGTTCGTCGTCGGTGGAATTGAACACGTTTTTCGCGGTGACCATCGCCGCATCTAGCTCTTCGCGGGTAGCAGTGGCTGATACCTTCAGGTTTTCCAAAGCACGAATTTGGGCGATGTAGACTTCGGCACCTGTAACAGGAACGTCAGCCGTTGATGTGCTAGCCAAATACTCAGCGGTGTCAGCAAGACTGGTCAGTTCCTCCCGAGCAGAAGAAAGTCGCTGCTGCAATTCCTGTGCCGCCTTCGCTTGGGTAAACAGATCGGCCTCAAGATCGGCACGAACCACCCCCTCGGGCATGGTGGCTGCGACTTCGCTGGCCTGTTTTGCAGCATCTCGAACGTCTTCATATCCCGAAAGAAGGCTGTCTAGCCACTTGCTATGGCTCTCCAAAGCTTCCGAAGCGCTTTCCGCTCCTGTTCGTGAAGACATGAACCATTGGATCGCGGCAGCCGCTAAAGCCACAAAGCCTATAGTCAGCAGCGACACAGGATTAAGAACGGACATGAAGGCCGAGGCAAGACCACGGATAGGGTTCTGCATCGTGCTCAGCACGGCACTGAGCTGGGTGCCCTGCTGCAAAGCGATCATCATGGGGCTCATCCCCATTGCAGCAGTGACGCCGATATCCTGAAACTGGGCGGCGACGTTGGCTGTGCTGCCTCGTGCATTGTCATTTGCTGCAGCAAGCCGGTTTGTCGTGGCGGCCAGATTGTCGTTGGCTGCCGCAGCGCTGGTGGCAGCTTGCGCTTGGCGTTGCTGCTCGCTGGAAACTGCTTGGATCTGCGCTGCATGCCGCTGCTCAAGAGCGATCAACGTGGAAAGCGCCTGCTCCTGAGTAGCATAACCGAGGTTTACGGCGTTCGCCGCAGCCACGGAAGCCTGCGC
>CAKTFF010000316.1 GCA_934553185.1 uncultured Devosia sp. | reverse complement strand
ATCTTGATCTGCGTGCGGCGCAGTTCTTCTGTTTCCGCGTTCAACTGCTTGCCTGTCTGCAGGTAGTAGGCGCGTTCGGCGATGTTGGTCGCGTGGTCGCCGATGCGTTCGAGGCTCTTGGCGCAGAACAGCAGGTGGGTGCAGGTGGTGATGTTGCGCGGATCTTCCATCATGTAGGTGAGCAGTTCGCGGAACAGGGAGGTGTGCATGGCGTCCACCTCGTCGTCGCGATTGCAGACCTCGATGGCCGCTGCAGCGTCGCGATTGCTGTAGGCGTCGAGGGCTTCCTTGATCTGGCGCATGACCAGGGCGGTCATGTTGCGCACGCCATTGTAGAAGGTGGGCTGCAGGTTGAGGCCCTCGAGCTTGAGCGAGCGGCGGGCCAATTGCTTTGCCATGTCGCCTACGCGTTCAAGATCGGCAGCGACATGGATGGAGGTGATGATGGCGCGCAGATCGGACGCCATGGGCTGGCGGCGCGCGATCATGGAGACGGCCATTTCGTCGATGCGGCGCTGCATGTCGTCGATGCGCTGGTCGGCGATGATGGTCACATCAGCCAGCTCGCGATCAAGCTTGAGCAGGGCCTTGGTGCCGTTTTCAATGGCCAGTTCAACCTGGCCGCCCATTTCTGCGATGGTCTGTGCGAGGGCGACGAGTTCGTCGCTATAGGACGATACGATGTGGTCTTTGCCGATGTTGGCCATGACGTGTTCCTCTTCCCTTAGCCGATACGGCCCATGATGTAGTCCTGGGTCTGCTTGTTGACCGGGTTGGTGAAGATGTCCTCGGTGACACCTTCCTCGATCAGATTGCCCAGGTGGAAAAACGCGGTCTTCTGCGAAACGCGAGCGGCCTGCTGCATGGAGTGGGTGACGATGACGATGGTGTAGTTCTCGCGCAGCTCGTCGATCAGTTCTTCGATGATGGCGGTGGCAATCGGGTCAAGGGCCGAGCAGGGCTCGTCCATCAGGATCACTTCAGGGCCAACAGCGATGGCGCGTGCGATGCAAAGGCGCTGCTGCTGGCCGCCGGAGAGGCCGGTGCCGGGTTCGTTGAGGCGGTCCTTGACCTCCTCGAACAGCCCTGCCTTGCGCAGCGAGGAAACGACGATTTCGTCGAGGTCGGTTTTGGAGCGCGCGAGGCCGTGGATTCTTGGGCCATAGGCGACGTTTTCATAGATCGACTTGGGGAAGGGGTTAGGCTTCTGGAACACCATGCCGATGCGGGCGCGCAGTTCCACCACGTCGAGCTGAGGATCATAGATATCCTCGCCATCGAGCTTGATCGTGCCGCCGACCTTGGCGCCTTCGATCGTGTCGTTCATGCGGTTGATGCAGCGCAGGAAGGTGGACTTGCCGCAGCCCGAGGGTCCGATGAAGGAGGTCACGGCGCGATCCGGGATGTCGATCGAAATGCCATGGAGCGCCTGCTTGGCACCATAATGAACGGTCACGTCGCGAGCCGTTAGGCGGATCTGGCGTTCAAGCATGTCGGTCGGGTTCATGGCGCTGTTCACTGATTGCTGGGTCATTTTGATCTTGCCGGCGACCATATCCATTTTCGGTGTCCTTGAGCTAGGCGCGCTTTTCGAGACGCGAACGTAGGTAGATGGCAACGCCATTGAGACAGATCATCACGGCCAGAAGAACCATGATGGCGGCAGCGGTGCGGGGTTCAAAGAAGTTACGGTTCTCGTTGCCCTGCCAAAGGTAGATCTGGACGGGCAGGGCGGTGGCCTGATCGAGTGGGGTCGTGGGGACCTGGGCCACAAAGGCCTTCATGCCGATCAACAACAGGGGGGCGGTTTCACCTAAAGCGTGCGCGACACCGAGGATGGTTGCCGTCAGGATGGACGGGAAGGTGACCGGCAGCACATGGTGGAACACCATCTGCGTCTTTGATGCACCCATGCCGAGCGCCGCCTGGCGCAAAGCAGGTGAGACACCGAGGAGTGCGCCACGCGTCGCGATGATGATGGTGGGCAGCGTCATCAGCGTCAGCACGAGGCCGCCCACGATGGGGGCCGAGATGGGCAGGTGCATGTAGTTGATGAAGACGGCGGCGCCCAGAAGGCCGAACACGATCGACGGCACGGCGGCCAGGTTATTGATGTTGACCTCGATGAAGTCGGTGATGCGGGACTTGGGGGCAAATTCCTCAAGGTAGATGGCCGACGCCACCCCGATCGGCACGGCCAGGAGGATCACGATCAGCATCATCCATAGCGTGCCGACGAACGCGCCCAGCAGGCCGGCCGAAGCCGGTGCGGACCGGGAGTCCACATTGGTGAAGATGGACCAGGCAAAGCCGGTGCTGATCGTGCCGTTCTCGACGAACTGGTCGATCAGTGTACGGGCGGGCGCCGGCAATTGCTGCTGGGCGTCGCCCAGGCTGCGGTCAATATTGCCCTTGATCCAATTGTCCGCATTGGCGGAGGCCAGCAGATCCACATCAACGGTCTGGCCGAGAAGAGCCGGGTTCTCGACAAACATGGCGCGTAGCTGATGGCGAGCGTCGGTTTCAAGGATCGACAGGAGCGGGCGGGCATCGATCTCGAAGCCATCTGGCGCCGCGTCGCGCAGCGCCTGTTCGACAATGGTGTTCCAGTTCAGCAGGGCCACTTCGCGCTGCCAGCCGAGGCTGGCTGCAGTGAACTCGGCCTCCGAGGCGAAGTCTGCCCGTGCTGGCGCAGCGCCAACATCGATCACAGCCGGATCAAAGGTGACGGTGAGATGGGCATTGGACTGGGTGAAGGCTGGAATGCCTTTGCGCCCGACATCGATAAACAGCAATGCGACAAAGCCGAGGGCCAGAACGATGGCTGCAAGGCCAAGGCCGCGGAAGATGGCTTCACCCAAATGTCGCCGGCGAAGGCCCGCGCGGATCAGCCTGGTGCGTTCGGCCGAGGCAGAGCGGTTGGTGGAGAGCGTATCGGTCATGATTATTCGTACTGCTCCCGGAAGCGGCGGACGATAAAGAGGGCGAAGATGTTGAGGCAGAGGGTGATGACGAAGAGCGTCAGGCCCAGTGCAAAACCGACCAGCGACTGTGGACCGGTGAAATCGGTGTCGCCGGTCAACTGGTTGACGATCGAGACGGTGATGGTGGCAACCGGCTCCAGCGGATTGCCGCGCAGCACGGGCGCGTTACCCGCCGCCAGCACCACGATCATGGTTTCGCCGATGGCGCGGCTGACAGCGAGCAGGAATGCGCCAACGATGCCGGGCAGGGCGGCGGGCAGCAGCACGTTGCGGATGGTTTCGCTCTTGGTGGCGCCCAGGCCATAGGCGCCGTCCCGCAGCGAGCGCGGCACCTGGTTGAGAATGTCAT